>JANNHN010000194.1:0-2281 GCA_031404395.1 Betaproteobacteria bacterium | reverse complement strand
CTGTTTCTCGACGAATTGCCGGAGTTCGAACGCCGCGTGCTGGAAGTATTGCGCGGGCCGCTGGAATCCGGGCGCATCACGGTGTCGCGCGCTGCGCGGCAAGCGGATTTCCCCGCGCAGTTCCAGTTGATCGCGGCGATGAATCCGTGTCCCTGCGGCTATCTGGGTCATTACAACGGGCGCTGCCGCTGCACGCCGGATCAGGTGGCGCGTTACCGCTCGCGTATTTCCGGCCCGCTGCTCGATCGTATTGATTTGCAGATCGAAGTGCCGACTCTGGCGCAGGAAGAACTGCAGAGCGCAGTGCCTGGCGAATCCTCTGCGGCGGTGCATGCCCGCGCGTCAGTCGCGCGCACGCGTGCGCTGGCGCGCCAGGGCAAGCCCAATACCCAACTCGCCACGCGCGAGATCGACCGTCATTGCGCGCCCGATACGCAGGGCGAGACCCTGCTCAAACAGGCGATCAGTCGCCTGGGGCTTTCTGCGCGCGCCTATCACCGCATTCTCAAGGTGGCGCGTACCATCGCCGACCTTGCCGGCGCGGAAGCGGTTGCCGGCAACCATGTTGCCGAGGCGATCCAGTACCGCAGGCTGGATCGCGCGTGAGCGCATTACCGCGGCACGCCGCACCGATTACGTTGCCGGTGCTCGCCGTGATCCTGGCGGCGCTGGCGATGATCGGGCCGTTTACGATCGATACGTATTTGCCGGCTTTTCCGTATGTGGCCGCGGATTTGCAGGCAACTTCCGCGCAGATGCAGCAGACGCTGAGTCTGTATCTGTTCAGCGTGGCGCTGATGACCTTGTTTCACGGCACGCTGTCGGATTCATTTGGCCGGCGGCCGGTGATCCTCGCGAGTCTCGCCGTCTATGTGATCACCGCCATCGGCTGCGCGCTGGCGACTTCGCTGCCGCAACTGCTGTTCTGGCGCGCCGTGCAAGGTCTTTCGGCAGGGGCCGGCATCATCATCGGCCGCGCGATCATCCGCGACAGTCAGCAGGGCCATGAAGCGCAGCGGCTGATGTCGCTGGTGACGATGATCTTCGGCATTGCGCCGGCCATTGCGCCGATCATCGGCGGCTGGCTGCAGAACGCGCTCGGCTGGCGCTCGATATTCTGGTTTCTCGCGCTGTACGGCATCGCCGTGTTGGCCGCCGCGTGGCGGCGCCTGCCGGAAACACACCCGGTCGCGGCACGGCAGCCGTTTCACGCGCGGCCGCTGCTGCGCAATTACCTGCGGCTGGGGGGCAACCCGCAACTGGTGCTGCTGTGTCTGGCAGTGGCGCTGAATTTTTCGGGATTTTTTCTCTACATCGTGTCGGCGCCGGCGGTGATTTACGACCTGTTGCACCTCTCCGCCACGGATTTTCCGTGGTTGTTTGTGCCGGGCATCGCCGGCGTCATGTTCGGCGCGTTTTTATCCGGGCGACTGGCCGGCAGACTGACGCCGCGGCGCACGGTGTTTGCCGGTTACCTGACGATGGCCTGCGCGGCGGCGCTGAACATCGCCTACTGCGCGCTGTTCCCGCCCGCGCTGCCGTGGACGGTGCTGCCGGTGATGCTCTATACCATCGGCATGGCGCTGGCGATGCCCAGCATTACCGTGCTGACTCTCGACCTCTATCCGCAACTGCGCGGCATGACTTCATCCCTGCAGGGCTTTGCCCACAGCCTGCTTGCCGGCATCACTGCCGGCGTGGTGTCGCCGCTGGTGTCGGGTAACGCATTGACGCTGGCGCTGACCATGGGCGGGTTGATGTTTGCCGGCGGGTGCGCGTGGTTGTGGTATCTGCGGCTGGCGGAGCAACGCCCGGAGTGAACCCGGCGTCGCCGGGAAATTTACTGCACCACGCGAATCAGCATTGCTCCCACGGCAGTCCGTCAAAGCGCCAGCCGGTTTTCGAGCCGCGATGATGACTGTCATCCAGCTCGCCCTCAAAACCATGCAGCACGTTGTGCACCTGCGTGAAGCCGGCTTCTTCCAGCGCATGCCCGGCGTCCAGCGAGCGGTTGCCGCTGCGGCAGATGACGATGATCGGACGATCCACGCTGGCGGCTTTTTTGACGTGGGCGACGAAGTGCGGATTGATTTCCCAGTTCGGGCCGTCGTTCCAGGCGACATGAATGGCGCCCGCGGGGTGGCCGACGAACAGGTACTCCATTTCGCTGCGGCAATCGATGAATACCGAATTCGGGTTCTTTTTCAGAAACTCGTGGGCGGACTTGGGTTCGAGATGTTTCATGGCATGTGTGTCGCAAACAGGGAAGGCGCATTATCCT
>JANNHN010000193.1:0-1565 GCA_031404395.1 Betaproteobacteria bacterium | reverse complement strand
GGCGGCGCGGAACTGCCGGCGCCGGTCAAGGCGGCAATGCAGTTGTCGTCCAGGGTAATGACCGGCACGGCGTTTTTCGTTTAGGATCGCCGCCCGCGGTTGCGTTCAGGATTCCGCTTCGCGGACTTCGAAGTCGTGGGTGATCGCGGCAGTCTTGCCCAGCATGATCGACGCCGAGCAGTATTTCTCCGCTGACAATTGCACGGCACGCTCGACCTGCGCCGGTTTCAGGCCTTTGCCGGTCACGACAAAGTGAAAGTGAATTTTGGTAAACACTTTGGGATCCTCGGCGGCGCGCTCGGACTCGATTTCGAGTACGCAGTCGGTGACCGGTGCGCGCGACTTGCGCAGGATGTGCATCACGTCATAAGCCGTGCAGCCGCCGGTGCCCATCAGCACCACTTCCATGGGGCGCGGCCCCAGATTGCGACCGCCGCCTTCGGGCGCGCCATCCATCACCAGCGCATGGCCGCTGCCGGATTCGGCGACGAAGGTGACGTTCTCTATCCACTTGATGCGGGCTTTCATGGGGTCTCCAGATTTCAATATGCTGTTAGCTGGATGTGAGCAGGCGCACACGATACCAGAGCATCCCGATCAATTCGTGGAAAAACAGCGCGGAATCGCGCAGTGCCCGGGCATCGGGCAGAACATCGAGTGCCGTGGTCTGGAAGCCGGTGGTAAACGCGGTGGGCGCCGGAATCACCCGGAATCCGGCGCGTTCAAAAACGAGGCGCGCGCGCGGCATGTGCCAGGCGTGAGTGACCAGGTACACCGTGCGGATTTTTTCCGCCGCCAGCAGTCGATAACTGAGGCGCGCGTTGTCCAGAGTGTTGAGCGATCCACTTTCAGCCCAGCGTACCGGAACGCCGAACTCGCGCTCCAGCACCTGTCGCATGGCCTGCGCCTCGGTGACTGCGCTGCCTTCGGGACTGCCGCCGCTGACCAGTAACGGCAGGTGTGTCAGCCGTTGCAGATGCGCCGCGTAACGCAGTCGTACCAGCGTGGTGCCCAGCACAGTGTCGCCGCCATATTCGGGTGCGCCATAACTCTTGCCGCCGCCGAGCACGATGATGGCCTGGGCATCCGGCACGATTTGCACTGCTGCTGATGCGTCTTCCCACGCTGTACGCTCCCATCCTGCCAGCAGCAGATGCGCGGTCAGCGGCATCGACAGCACGTACAAGGCGACCAATCCGGTGCCGGTCAGCAGGGCAGCCGCGCGCGGGCGTGTATGGCGCAGCGCGTAGCCGGCGGCCAGAACCAGCAATAACAGACCCGGGGGCAGCAGCAGAGTGGTCAGCGCATTGGTCAGTTGCCAGGACAGCATTTGTACTGTAACTCGTTGTTTATATTTAATTATCTGCCATTGCAGCCGGGTTTAGATCCATGTCCGACCAGGGCGCGCAAGTTTGACACATCTACTTGATTTCCCATAAAATTCGCGGTTTCCCTGAATCATGACGAACGGGCAGGATCAAGCATGAAGACTTACTCCGCCAAGCCGGACGATATCAAACGCGAATGGTATGTGGTCGATGCCGCCGACAAGGTGCTGGGCCGGC
>JANNHN010000192.1:0-2615 GCA_031404395.1 Betaproteobacteria bacterium | reverse complement strand
ACGGTATCCGTAAGAATCGCCGCTATGCCGCTGCAGCATCGGTGTAACGGCGTAGCCGGCGATGGCCGTGGTTTTACCGGGTTCCAGCACATCGAATTCAATCCCGGCCGGCAGTTGCGCGAATTCCACCGGAAACGACGGTGCGCCATGCTGGCGGCGGAAGGCGGCTTCGAGCACTGCATGGCAGCCGTGGATGATGATGCGGTTTCCCGGCACGTACACGGGTGGAAACATCGGGAATCCCATAATGTGATCCCAATGCAAATGCGACATGAACACGTGGTAAGTCTGCGGTGCGGCCGCACCGTAGCGCCGCATCATTTCCACGCCATAGCGTCGGGCGCCGGAACCGAAATCGCAGATCACATGATTGTTTTCGCCGTCGATCAGTTCGACGCAGGATGAATCGCCGCCAAAGGTGCCGCTGACACTGAAAGGCAGCTCGGCGATGAAGGCATCGATAGCCGCGGGAGTGCCGAGTGAGCGGCCTTGCGCCGCGGCCAGCGCTGCCGCCAGTTTGGCGCGAACCCCGTTGGTGGTCAGCGGCGCGGGCAGTGAGCCCCTGGTGCCCCAGAAACGGATCTGCATATGGGTATGTTGTTGTTGGATTACGCTGCGGCAACCGCAGTCGGACTGCCGAGTGCGACCAGGGCCTCTGGCGTGGTGGTGTAGATCTCGTAAACCAGGTGGAAGTGACTGATTTCGAATATTTCCTGCACCAGCGGCTGCATGCTCGAGACGGCGATGCGGCCGCCACGGGCGCGCGCCTGCTTGGCGGCGATCATGAAAATGCGCAGTCCGGCGCTGCTGATGTATTCAAGCCCGGCGAGGTCGAGCACGACGCTGATGCCGCCGGCGCGACATTCCGCCAAGTGCGGATTCAGGGCGCCGTGAAACGCGGCCGCATTCAGGTGGTCGATGCGGCCCCTGACCGCAACAACGATGACATTACCCTGAATTTCGACGCCGAGTTCCATCCATCCCCCAAGTGCCGAAAGTGTAACTCATGGCCCGGCCGGTTTGCAGGGCTTCAGGTATGGCTTAACCCAACCGCGAAAATGCCTGCTCGAGATCGGCGATCAGATCCGCCGGATCTTCGAGCCCGATGTGCAGGCGGATGGTGGGTCCGCCGGGATTCCAGGCTGTGGCGGAACGGACTTTTTCCGGGTGCGGCGCGGTAACCAGACTCTCAAAGCCGCCCCAACTGGAGCCGATGCCAAACAGCTGGAGTGCATTGACGAAGGCTGCAACCTGCGGGCGCCCCGTCGGGCGCAGGATGACGCCAAACAGCGACGCCGCACCGTCGAAATCGCGCTTCCAGATGGCATGGCCGGGGTCATGCTCCAGCGCCGGATACAGCACGCGCTGCACTTCAGGACGCGTCTGGAGCCAGCGCGCGACGGTCAGCGCATTGGCCATCTGCTGTTTCATGCGCACGCCGATGGTGCGAAAGCCGCGCAGCGCCAGAAAGCAGTCGTCGGGGCTGACGCAAAAGCCGTAATCGGCCACTGCGTGGCGCACCGGCAGCCAGTATTTCTCATTGGTGACGATGACGCCCATCAGCACGTCGGAGTGGCCGACGATGTATTTGGTGGCAGCGTGGATGGAAACATCGACGCCGCGCGCGAAGGAGCGGAAAAAATACGGTGTGCCCCAGGTGGTGTCGGCCAGCACCGGGATGCCTTTCGCATGCGCTACTGCGGCGATGGCAGGAATGTCCTGCATCTCGAAGGTCAGTGAACCGGGCGCTTCACAGAACACGGCCTTGGTATTGGGTTTGAAAAGTTTGGCGATGCCGGCGCCGAGCAGCGGGTCGTAGTACTCGACATCCACGCCGTTGCGGCGCAACTGGCGCTCGCAGAAAAGCCGCGTCGGTGCGTAAGTGCTGTCGGTCATCAGCAGATGGTCGCCGTTCTTGACGAACGCAGTCAGCGCCGCAGTGATGGCGGCGAGCCCGGAGGGCACGGCGACGGCCTGGAAACCACCTTCCATTTTCGCCACGGCTTCCTCGAAGGCGAAGGTCGTGGGCGTGCCATGGATGCCGTAGCGCATGCTTTTGAAATCATCGGGATCGCGGTTTTCGAACGCTTCGAGGTCGGGAAAAATCACCGTCGAGGTGCGGTACACCGGTGTGTTGACGGTGCCGTGGGTCTGCGCCGGATTGCGGCCGATGTGCGTCAGCAGGGTGTCTTTTTTCATGGCGGGCGTGGGTTTTTACGATATGGACTGCAACCGCTGCATTGTGCGCGAGCGCCAACACCGGGGCAATATGAATGTCACAGTTTTGCGCGCAGTTTTGCGCTCATTTGCGTTATCCTAGCCGCTATTCCAACCGAGGAGCGAGCGATCCGCAGCGGTGTTCAGCATGCGGAGCGCGGGAACATCATGGACCATCATCAACATTTATTCGATGTTGGCGGCACGCCTGTCGCCCGTTTTGAAGACCTGCGGCTGATCAAGGGCGAGGGCTGTTATGCCGCCGACTGGAGCCTGCCCAACCAGGCGCACGCGGCCTTCCTGCGCGCCGACCGCGCGCACGCGAAAATTGTTTCAATCAACGTCGATGCTGCGCGCAAAGCCCGGGGCGTGCTGGGGGTTTACACCGGCGCCGATGC
>JANNHN010000191.1:0-4465 GCA_031404395.1 Betaproteobacteria bacterium | reverse complement strand
TCCCGGCGGTTCGGTGTCGGCGGGTCTGGCGATATACGACACCATGCAGTTCATCAAGCCGGATGTGTCCACGCTGTGCGTGGGTCAGGCAGCGAGCATGGGTGCGCTGTTGCTGGCGGCGGGCGCCAAAGGCAAACGTTTCTGCTTGCCCAATTCACGGGTGATGATTCATCAGCCGATGGGCGGCTTCCAGGGCCAGGCCTCGGACATCGAGATTCATGCCAAGGAAATCCTGTTCCTGAAGGGGCGGCTGAACGAGATCATGGCCAAACACTCCGGCCAGAATATTGACGCTGTAGAACGCGATACCGACCGGGACAACTTCCTTTCCGGAGATCAGGCGGTAAACTATGGCATGGTGGACAAGGTGCTGACCAGCCGGGCGGATACGATCACGGCAGTCAAGTAAGTGTCAGGGGTGTATGTGCTACGGGGTGTATGGGGGCGGCGGCGGAATTATTGCGGTCGCGGGTGGTCAGAGGATGACGGGATCAACATGATGGCAGACAGGGGATCGCGGGCATGACGGAAAAAGTAGGCGGTGAGAAGCTGCTGTACTGCTCGTTCTGCGGCAAGAGCCAGCACGAAGTGCGCAAGCTCATCGCGGGACCGTCGGTGTTCATCTGTGACGAATGTATCGAGCTGTGCAACGACATCATCCGTGAGGAAATCCAGGGTGACCAGAGCGGCAAGGGCGCGAAGTCCGACCTGCCGGTGCCGCACGAAATCCGCGACATCCTCAACCAGTACGTGATCGGCCAGGACACCGCCAAGAAAATCCTCTCGGTGGCGGTGTACAACCATTACAAGCGCCTGCGCAACGTCGGCAAGAACGACGATGTCGAGCTGGCCAAATCAAACATCCTGCTGGTGGGGCCCACCGGTTCAGGCAAGACGCTGCTGGCGCAGACGCTGGCGCGGCTGCTCAACGTGCCGTTTGTGATGGCGGATGCGACGACGCTGACCGAAGCCGGTTACGTCGGCGAGGACGTCGAGAACATCATCCAGAAGCTGCTGCAGAAATGCGACTACGACGTCGAGAAAGCGCAGCGCGGCATCGTTTACATCGACGAAATCGACAAGATTTCGCGCAAGTCGGATAACCCGTCCATCACCCGCGACGTGTCGGGCGAGGGCGTGCAGCAGGCCCTGCTGAAACTGATCGAGGGCACCATTGCTTCGGTGCCGCCGCAGGGTGGCCGCAAGCATCCCAACCAGGAATTCGTGCAGGTGGATACCACCAACATCCTGTTTGTATGCGGCGGCGCGTTTGACGGGCTGGACAAAGTCATCCGCGCGCGCTCCGAGAAAAGCGGTATTGGTTTCGGTGCCGACGTGCGCAGCAAGGACAGCCGCAAGGACATGGCGGCAGTACTGCGCGACGTGCAGCCGGAGGATTTGATCAAGTACGGCCTGATTCCCGAATTTGTCGGCCGCCTGCCGGTGGTGGCAACACTCGCCGAGCTCGACGAGACGGCGCTGATGGAAATCCTGACGCAACCGAAAAACGCATTGCTCAAGCAGTTCCAGAAAATGTTCAGCATGGAAGGTGTCGAGCTGGAAGTGCGCGATGCGGCCCTGCACGCGATCGCGCGCAAGGCGCTCAACCGCAAGACCGGAGCCCGCGGGTTACGCTCCATCCTTGAGCATACGTTGCTGAACACCATGTTCGACCTGCCGTCGCTGGAGAACGTCGTCAAAGTGGTGGTTGACGAAGGCACGATCGCCAGTGACGCCCCCCCGCTGCTTATCTATTCAGACAAGTCCAAAGTTGCCGGCTCAACCGTCTGACGCGGGTGCGGGCACACCCAGCCCGGCGACCGGAGTGGACGGAACGGCAGCGGTGTCGCCGCCGCTGATAGCATTGCGGCGTCCGGCGCTTGATTTAGCTCTGGATGCCCCAAGCTGAACTATTGTTGACTCTACCAGGTAAAAGCCAATGAATGACAAAAATGTAAGTGAAATCAACAAGTTGGACATGCCTCTGCTCCCCCTGCGGGACGTCGTGGTGTTTCCGCACATGGTCATTCCACTGTTTGTCGGAAGACCCAAGTCGATCAAGGCGCTGGAAACCGCGATGGAGGCGGGGAAAAGCATCGTGTTGGTGGCGCAGAAATCCGCAGCCAAGGACGAGCCCTCGCCGGAAGATCTGTATGACGTCGGCAGCATCGCCAATATTCTGCAGATGCTCAAACTACCGGACGGCACGGTAAAGGTGCTGGTCGAAGGCAGTCAGCGCGCGCGCATTCACAGCGTGCAGGACGTCAAAACCCATTTCATGGTGCAGGCGACGCCGATTGCCAGCGATCCGGCGACGGATCACGAAACCGAGGCGATGCGCCGCACGATGATTCAGCAGTTCGACCAGTACGTGAAGCTGAACAAGAAAATCCCGCCGGAAATCCTCACCTCACTGGCCGGTATTGATGAGGCCGGTCGTCTCGCCGATACCATCGCTGCGCACCTGCCGCTCAAGCTCGAGCAAAAGCAGGAAGTGCTGGAGATGGTCAGCGTCAAGCAGCGCCTGGAACATCTGCTGAAGGTGGTCGAGGGTGAACTCGACATCCTGCAGGTGGAGAAGCGCATCCGCGGCCGCGTCAAGCGCCAGATGGAGAAAAGCCAGCGCGAGTATTACCTGAACGAGCAGGTGAAGGCGATCCAGAAGGAACTGGGCGAGACCGAGGAAGGCGCGGATATCGATGAAATCGAGAAGCGCATCAAGGCCGCGCACATGCCCAAGGAAGCGCGCAAAAAAGCCGACGCTGAATTGAAAAAGCTCAAGCTGATGTCGCCGATGTCGGCTGAAGCGACCGTGGTGCGCAATTACATCGATGCGCTGATTGCGCTGCCGTGGCGCAAGAAGAGCAAGATCAGCACCGATCTCAGCATCGCCGAAAAAATTCTCGACGAGGATCACTATGGCCTGGAGAAGGTCAAGGAACGGATCGTTGAATATCTGGCCGTGCAGCAGCGCGTCGATAAACTGAAAGCGCCGATCCTGTGTCTGGTCGGCGCACCCGGCGTTGGTAAGACTTCGCTTGGCCAGTCGATTGCGCGCGCGACCAATCGCAAGTTCATCCGCATGTCGCTGGGCGGCGTGCGCGACGAGGCTGAAATCCGCGGCCATCGCCGCACTTACATCGGTTCCATGCCCGGCAAGATTCTCCAGAACATGTCCAAGGCGGGTGTTCGTAACCCGTTGTTTTTACTGGATGAAGTGGACAAGATGGGCATGGATTTCCGGGGCGATCCGGCATCCGCGCTGCTCGAAGTGCTCGATCCGGAACAGAACCACACCTTCGTCGATCATTACATCGAGGTCGAGTATGACCTGTCGAATGTGATGTTCGTCGCCACCGCGAATACGCTGAACATTCCGCCGGCACTGCTCGATCGCATGGAAGTGATCCGCCTGTCGGGTTACACCGAGGACGAGAAGATCAATATTGCCGAGCATCATCTGCTGACCAAAACCATGAAGAACCACGGCCTGAAAGCCGAGGAACTGGCGGTGTCGGAGAGTGCGCTGCGTGACATGGTGCGTTACTACACCCGCGAGGCGGGTGTGCGCAGTCTTGATCGGGAGATTTCCAAGATCTGCCGCAAGGTGGTCAAGGAACTGGTCGGTGGCGGCAAGGAACGCAAGATCACGGTCAGCGCGCGCAATCTCGAAAAGTATCTGGGCGTGCGGCGTTATTCTTTCGGCATCGCCGAGAAGAAAAACCAGATTGGGCAGGTGAACGGCCTGGCCTGGACCGAGGTCGGCGGCGAACTGCTGTCGATCGAGGCTGCCACCATGGTGGGCAAGGGCAAAATGACGACGACCGGAAAACTCGGCGAAGTCATGCAGGAGTCGGTACAGGCGGCCATGTCGGTCGTGCGCGCCCGTTCGCAGCGCCTGGGTATTCACCCGGATTTCTACCAGAAGAACGATATTCATATTCACCTGCCGGAAGGCGCGACGCCGAAGGACGGTCCCAGCGCCGGCATCGGCATCTGTACGGCGATGGTATCGGTGCTCACCGGCATTCCGGTGCGCGCTGATGTGGCGATGACCGGTGAGATCACGCTGCGCGGCGAGGTGCTGCCGATCGGCGGCCTGAAGGAAAAACTGCTGGCGGCGCATCGCGGCGGCATCAAGACGGTGTTGATCCCGGAAGAGAACGTCAAGGATCTCAAGGAAATTCCGGACAACGTCAAGAATCGTCTTGATATCCATCCGGTAAGGTGGATTGATCAGGTGTTCGAACTGGCGCTGGAGCGCAAACCCGAGCCGCTCACCATGGAGCAGAGCGCGCCGGTGCCGCCCGTGGCAGACAGTGCTGCGCCGGCAGCGATCAAACACTGAGACCGGGGCTCTTTGCTGGAAATCGGGGCCGGGTTGGGCTACAATCCGGCCCTTTGTTCGGCAGGCTGATGGCGGGTCATCAGGCGGGTGCTTAGCTCAGCTGGTAGAGCGTCGCCC
>JANNHN010000190.1:0-1891 GCA_031404395.1 Betaproteobacteria bacterium | reverse complement strand
TCGACACCAAGGCGCGCAAGCTGGGCGACGTGATGGCCGGCGCCGACGCTTTTCTGGGCCTGTCCGCCGGCAAGGTGCTGAAACCCGAGATGGTCAAGCTGATGGCGGAACGGCCGCTGATTTTCGCGCTGGCCAATCCCGAGCCGGAAATCCTGCCGGAACTGGTCAAGGAAGTGCGCCCGGATGCAGTGATGGGCACCGGGCGGTCGGATTATCCGAACCAGATTAATAACATACTGTGCTTTCCGTTCATTTTCCGCGGCGCGCTGGACGTGGGCGCGACGACGATCAATCGCGACATGGAAATCGCCGCGGTCAACGCCATCGCCGCGCTGGCGCAAGCCGAGCAGTCCGACATCGTCGCTGCCGCCTATGGCGAGCAGGATCTCAAGTTCGGCCCTGATTACCTGATTCCGCGGCCTTTTGATCCGCGGTTGATCAGTATTGTTGCGCCGGCAGTCGCCAAAGCCGCGATGGCGAGCGGCGTGGCGACGCGTCCGATCACCGATTTTGACGCCTACGTGCAGCGCATGACCGAAGTGGTCTACCACTCCGGCCTGATCATGCGGCCGGTGATGATGGCGGCGAAAAAATCGCCCAAACGCGTGGTCTATGCCGAAGGTGAGCAGGAGACGGTGCTGCGTGCGGTGCAGGTGGCTGTCGATGAAGGCATCGTGCAACCGGTGCTGATCGGCCGCCCCGACGTCGTCAAGATGCGTATCGAGCGTCTGGGCCTGCGGTTGCAGCGTGACCGCGATTTCGAACTGATCGATCCCAACAACGATCCGCGCTATCGCGAGTACTGGACCGAATACCTGCGCTTGGGGGATCGTCGCGGCGTGACGCCGGAAATCGCCAAGTCGGACATGCGCCGGCGCCCCACGCTGATCGGCGCCATGCTGATGCGATTGGGGGCTGCCGATGCGATGCTGTGCGGCACGCTGGGCCGCTACGACAGCCACCTGCGTTTCATCGATCTGGTCATCGGCAAGCGGGCGGGGGTACGGAATTTTTCCGCGATGAACATGCTGATGCTGCCGGGACGCACGGTGTTCATCTGCGATACCTATGTCAATTTCGATCCCACGGTCGAGCAGATTGCCGAATCGACCGTGCTCGCCGCCGAGGAAATCAGCCGTTTCGGCATTACGCCCAAGGTTGCGCTGCTGTCGCATTCGAGCTTCGGCGCCGCCGAGTCGCCGACCGCGCAGAAAATGCGCGCAGCGCTGGCGCTGATCAACGAGCGTGCTCCGGGCATTGAGATTGACGGCGAGATGCACGGCGACGCCGCGCTGTCCGAGGAAATCCGCCTGCGCATGTTCCCGAACTCGCGGTTCAAGGGGCAGGCCAACCTGCTGGTGATGCCGACGCTGGACGCCGCCAACATTTCTTTCAACCTGCTGAAGATCTCATCGGGCGATGGCATTACCGTCGGCCCGATCCTGCTCGGCGCAGCGCGCCCCGTGCATATCCTGACCGCTAGTGCGACGGTGCGCCGCATCGTCAACATGACGGCGCTGGCGGTGGTCGATGCCGGCGCCCAGCGCGGCGAGCAGCGCCCGTTGATTTAAGTGGCGGAAGTCGCTGAAGAAATGAAGTTTCCCTCTCCCCGCGTGCGGGGAGAGGGTCAGGGTGAGGGGTTGCAGTGCAGCCCATTTTATTTGTAACCTATTGCTTTTATTGATATTTTATAATCCTACGACCATGGCCAAATTCCGCACCGAACACGACACGATGGGCGACATCGAAGTCCCCGACGCCATGCTGTGGGGCGCGCAGACCCAGCGCAGCCTGCATCATTTTCATTTCCCGGGCGAAACCATGCCGCTGCCGGTGGTGCATGCGCAGGTGATGGTCAAAAAAGCCGCGGCGCTGACCAACATGGCGCTGG
>JANNHN010000189.1:0-2231 GCA_031404395.1 Betaproteobacteria bacterium | reverse complement strand
GGCAACCTGCAGCGGCTCCAGCGTCAGTTCCATGGCCGGTGGTTTTGCCGCAGGCGACGCTGCTGCTGAGGGAGCAGCAACCGGCGCAGGCGTCTGTTGCACTTCGCCACGATCCTTGGCGGCCTTTTCCAAGGCCTTCATCAACAGGCTCATGGCTTGGCGGTCGGTGCTGCCGGCGGCGTTGCGGTTTGGGCTTGCGGCAGGAAACGCTGGAAGAATTTCAGTTCATCGCTGTCCAGCGAGGGGTTCGGGATGATTGTCGGGCGCAGGAAGATGACCAACTCGGTTTTGCTTGCGCTTTCGTTGCGAAAGCGAAACAGTTCGCCGGCATCGCCGAGTTTATCGGCTCCGGGTATTTGCTCACGATTGCCGCGCACGTCGTCCTGCATCAAGCCGCCCAGAATGACGGTCTGGCCGCTGCCGATCTGCAGCACGGATTCCATTTCCCGCACCTGTACTTGTGGCACGGGATTGGCGACACAGTTCAGGCGATTGGCGTCGCACAAACTCGGATTGGGATCGTTGACGAAGGGCTGGTTCGGGCGCAGCCGGCTGATGGTCGGGCGTACGGTCAGCAGTACGCGGCCATCTTCGTTGATCTGCGGCGTGACGCCCATCACCATGCCCACGGCCACCGTTTTTGCGGTGGTATTGAAGGTGGTCAGCGCGGGCCCGGTCGTCGATGTCGTGGTTTGCGCCTGGATCTCGAAATAAACGATGTTATCAACGACCTTGAGCAATGCCGTCTGATTGTTCATCGCCATCAGCTTCGGGCTCGACAGCACGCGCGAATTACCGAATTCCTGCAGCAGTTTCACCGTGCCGCTGATATTGCCGAGGTTGGTCGTGGGATTGGTGTAACCGACGGTCAGTGCGTTGCCGGCTGCGGCGCCCGCGGCTATCGCCGCACCGCTGAAGCCGCCCAGCAGCGTTTGCGTGATATTGAGGCCGCCGCTGATCGCCAGCCGGCTCCAGTCGATGCCGCCCTGATAGGCGTCGGACAGCGTCACTTCGACGATGGTGGCTTCGATCAGCACCTGGCGCTGGACGGCGCTCAAGACACTGTCAATGTGCCGCTGGATCAGTTGGTGTTGCGTATCGGTGCCGTTAATCGTAATGACGCCGGAGGCCGCGTTGACCACCACATCGTCCGGAACCAGAGTGGCCTGTTGCGAACTGCTGCCGGGCGCGCTGATGGTGGCGCCGGCGAGATTCGGCGCGCCCGCTCCGGCGCGGCTCGCCGCTTCAATCTGCTTGACGCGCATGTCCTGTTCCTGCCGGACCAGCGCCATGCGCTCGGCCCGCGCATCGGCGCTCAGGTTTTGCAGGCGTGTCGAGTTCAGGATGGAGCGGATGTTGTCGCGCAATTGATCCCAGAAATTGTTGCTGGAAGAGGACTTGACGACGGTGTTCGAGCCCGAGGTGGACCCCCCGGCGCTGCCGCCACCCGACGCGGTGGAGATTTCTCCGGATGCGCCGATGGTCGAGGTGGTGTCCCGCGTCATGTTGACGTAGTTCACGCGATAGGTTTTTACGTAGGGCACATCGGGCGACACGATAATGGTGTTGCCCTCGGTGCGGTAACGCAGGTTGATCTGCTTGGAAATGCGCTCGAGAATCGCCGGCAGCGTTTCGTTGATCGCATTGAGACTGACCAGCCCGGTGAGGCCCGGATGGATATCGACGTTCTGCTTGGTGTCGCGTGCCAGCGCCAGCAGTAATTCCTTGACCGGTACCTCGTTGACGACAACGCTGTAGGTCTGCGGTTTGATCTGCGCTGTCGGTGGCGGCACCAGCGGTGTCACCCGCGCCGGTGGCGGGATGGCAGCAGCAGCAGGCGGCACCTTGGCGGCAGGCGCCTCGATATGACCCTGCGATGGCGGCACATGGGGGCGGAACTGCGCGCAACCCGCCAACACCAGCGCCGCGGCGCAGGCGACCAACCATGCCTGCGGCCCGCAGGAGTATTCGGGCGTTGCTGCGGAGGTCTGCTCCGAGTACTGCCGGCAGGTTACTGACCGTTCGGACATATCTTCAATCCCCTTGGCTGCATCGACTGTCGCACATGGCGAGTTTTAATTTCAACAGACGGCGTGTGTCACGAAGCTTTTTGTTTTTCAACTTCTGCCTTTATCCCCTGCACCGTACGCAACAAGGGTCTGTAAGCCCGCAGGAATGACGGCAATTGTGCCATTGCTGCCTGAGCCGTGCGTTGGCTGTCGAAGCCACCC
>JANNHN010000188.1:0-3301 GCA_031404395.1 Betaproteobacteria bacterium | reverse complement strand
GCCGCGCAGCGGGGGTGCGGGCAGGGGCGCCAGCGGCTGCGTTCAACAGTCGTGGACCGGGGCGCTGCGGCTGCTCCCGCAAACGGGCCTGCGGCTAACGAGTTGCAGCCGCTTCCCAGCGCAACAACCAAGATCGCCGGGGGTAGCCCGGCGGCTAGTCACTTTCTCTTGCTTCGCCAAGAGAAAGTAACCAAAGAGAAGGCGACCCAGGCTCGCCGCCCTGCGGGTTCCCTGCGCTGCTCGGCGGCTCACATGGGGATATTGTTTCGCGTTGGGTATGTTGCTGCTGAAATATCCTGCGCCACCCACCCGATTCCCTTATGAGCCGCCGAGTAGCGCAAACGGAATGGGGGAAGTCGGCGAGCACTGTTTGAGCTTTTGCCGCGCAGCGGCAAAGGCGAGTTGCGCGCCCCGAAGGAAGTCACCTTGGGTGGCAGCCGCCCGTTCCGTTGAGCAACGCAGGGCAGCCCGCAGGGCCGGCGAATCAGGGCGTCATTTTCTTTGGTTACTTTCTTTTGGCCGCACAAAAGAAAGTGACCAGCCGCCGGGAAGCGGCTGCGACTCGTTAGCCGCAGGCCCGTTTGCGGGAGCAGCCGCAGCGCCCCGGTCCACGACTGTTGAACGCAGCCGCTGGCGCCCCTGCCCGCACCCCCGCTGCGCGGCACCGAGTCCGGGGCGCCCCCGGCGATTTTGACTTGACCTGGCATTGCCTCGCCAACCATCACAGTCCCACTGCTATACAATTCCCGCCACCACTCCAAAAAAACCAAGGGGGAACATCATGGGCATCGGCACCATCATCACGCTCGGCGTACTGGTTGTCGTCCTGGTCTATGGCATCACCATCTACAACAGCCTGGTCCAGATCAAGCACAACGTCACCAAGGCCTGGGCCAACATCGACGTGCTGCTGAAACAGCGCCATGACGAACTGCCGAAGCTGGTCGAAACCTGCAAGCAGTACATGAAATTCGAGCAGGACACGCTGACCCGGGTCATCGAGGCGCGCTCCAAAGTGTTCACGGCCCGGGAAGCGCAGAATATTCCCGCGCTGGGGCAGGCTGAAGGCGGGTTGCGATCCGCTCTGGGCAGTCTGTTCGCGCTGGCCGAGTCCTATCCGGACCTCAAGACCAACCAGACATTCCAGCAACTGCAGGCGCGCATCTCCAGCCTGGAGAACGGCATCGCCGACCGCCGCGAGTTTTACAATGAATCGGTCAACGTCAACAACGTGCGCATCGAACAGTTCCCGGATTCCATTTTCGCATCGATGTTCGGTTTCAAGCCGGCGCCGTTGCTGGAATTTACTGAAGAAGAAAAGAAGGACGTTGACGTCAAGCAGTTGTTCGGCTCCTGAGCTGACCTGCGCCATCGCGCGACATGTTCGGCCGCATCACGTTCAGCAAAACCCGCATGCACGGCCCGCAATGGCTGACGCTGTCCGCACATGTCGTCATCCTTTTCGTCACGCTGCAACTGGAAACGGCTGGAGCGTGGCCCTATGCGCTGCTGGCCATGGCTGGTGTCAGTTTTTTCGGCTGGCTCGGCAATTATCGCCGCTACCGGCAGATCCACGATCTGCCCACCTCCAGAGTTGCCTCTGCCGCGCAGGGTTATGTGGAACTGGTCGGTCGCAGCGAACTACTCGATGGCGAGCCGATACTCAGCCGTTTTGGTAGCCTGCCCTGCTGCTGGTATCACTATCTCGTCGAAGAGGAGAATTCAGACAACAAGTGGCAAAAAGTGGACGAAGGCACCAGCGCAGCACATTTCCTGCTGGTCGATGAAACCGGGCAGTGCGTGATTTCTCCCGACGGCGCTGAAGTGGTCACCAGCAACCACCGCAGTTGGCGCGAAGGCCGTCTCCGTTATAACGAATGGCTGCTGACGCCGCGTGCGGTCATCTACGCGCTGGGGGAATTCATCACCCACAGCGGACATGTCGGCGGCGCAGCCGATGAACGTGCAGACGTTGCCGCGTTGCTGGCGGACTGGAAAGAGGACAAGGCCGCTTTGCACCAGCGTTTTGATCTCAATCAGGACGGCACCATTGACATGAAAGAATGGGAGCTCGGGCGCCTGCAGGCACTGCGTGAAGTACGTCGTCAACACGCCGGGCAATCGCAAAAGCTGATCGAGGGCGTGCATCTGCTGCGCAAACCGCGCGACGGCCGCCTGTTCCTGCTGGCCAATGAAATTCCGGAAGTGTTGGGCAAACGTTACTACTGGTGGAGCTTGCTGCATCTGGTCATATTCATCGGCGCCGGCGTCAGCGGTCTGGTGTTATTATGATTAAAATAATTTAATAAAATCAACAGGTTATGATAATTCTCGAAAATTACCTACTCTGCCTGAACAGTCAGGGCTTTCACCGGCTGCACTACACCGACTGGGGCGACCCCGCGAATCCGCGGGTGGTGATCTGCGTGCATGGCCTGACGCGCAATTGCCGCGATTTTGATGCGCTGGCGGCAGCGCTGCAGGACCGGCTGCGCGTCATCAGCGTGAGCATTGCCGGTCGCGGCCTGAGCGACTGGCTGCCGAACAAGGAGGATTACAACTACCCGCAATACATGGCCGACATGACGACGCTGATCGCGCGTGTCACCGCTGCCGGCGCGCAGGCGATCGACTGGGTCGGCACCTCGATGGGCGGCATGCTCGGCATGCTGCTGGCGTCACGACCAAACACGCCGATCCGTCGCCTGGTGTTGAACGATGTCGGCGCCGTCATTCCCAAGACGGCCATGCAGCGCATCGGCACCTATGTCGGCAAAGTGTCGCGCTTCAAAAGCTTCCAGGAGATCGAAGCCTGGGTGCGCGTGGTGCTCACCCCGTTCGGCCCGCTGACCGATGCGCAATGGCAGCATCTGACCTTGCACAATTCCAGGCAGTATGACGACGGCAGCTGGAGCATGAATTACGATCCGGACATAGCGCTGCCTTTCCGCAAGGCGCTGGCCAAAGACATTGTGCTGTGGAACTACTACGACGCGATCCGTTGCCCCACACTGCTCCTGCGCGGTGCGTTATCCGATCTGCTGCAAAAGGACATTGCAGTGCAAATGACGCGGCGCGGCCCCCAACCGGAACTGGTTGAATTCGAAGGCATCGGCCACGCGCCGGCGCTCATGTCCGCTGATCAGATCCAGGTCGTACGGGATTTTCTGCTGAAGGGTTAGACTAGAACAATTTCGTTTTCACGGGGATCAAGCGGATGTTGCTACTCCTGCGTTTGCTGCGGAAACTCCTGGGCTGGATGGATTACATCCTGGTCAGCCTGTTGGTTTATCTGCTGGCC
>JANNHN010000187.1:0-3611 GCA_031404395.1 Betaproteobacteria bacterium | reverse complement strand
AGCCGGAATAAGGCGACAGCGGATGGGCGTGCCACAACGCGATTACGACCCCGCGGCCCGCGGCCCGCTGGCGGGGGTGCGGATACTTGATCTGTCGCGCCTGGTTGCCGGCAATCAACTGACGCAGGTGCTGGGCGATTTCGGCGCCGAAGTCATCAAGGTCGAACCGCCTGCAGGCGACACGCTGCGCGCGTGGAAGGTCGAGGACATCGACACCAACTGGAAACTCTACGCGCGCAACAAGAAAAGTCTGGCGCTCGAACTGCGCAAGCCCGAAGCGCGCGAACTGCTGCTGAAACTGGCGGCTACCGCGGCGGTGTTTGTCGAAAGTTTCCGTCCCGGCACGCTGGAGGCCATGGGACTCGCTCCCGATGTACTGCTCGCGCGCAATCCGCGGTTGATCATCGTGCGCATTTCCGGCTGGGGACAAGACGGCCCCTACCAGCGCCGCCCCGGATTCGGCACACTGGTCGAAGGCATGTCGGGATTCGCCGCAATTAACGGGTTTGAAGATCGTGAGCCGGTACTGCCGCCGATGTACCTCGCCGATACCATCGCCGGACTCTACGGCGCATCGGGCGTGATGATCGCGTTACGCGAAGTCGAACATAACGGCGGCAAGGGCCAGATCATCGATCTGCCGCTGCTCGATCCGCTGTTCGCAGTGCTCGGACCGCAGGCCGCCAATTACCGGCTGACCGGAAAAATCAAGCCGCGCACCGGCAGCCGCTCCACCAACGCCGCGCCGCGCAATGCCTACCAATGCAAGGACGGCAAATACGTGGGGCTTTCGGCGTCGATCCAGAAAATGGCCGAACGCGTGTTTGAATCCATTGGCCGCCCCGATCTGATCAGCAATCCGCGTTACAAGACCAACGCCGATCGCGTGAAACATGCCGCAGAACTCGACGCCATCATCGGTGCGTTCATTGCGCAACGCACGCAGGCGGAGAATGTCGCTTTTTTCGAAAAAGCCGACGTCACCATCGGCCCGATCTACGATATCTCGCAGATCGTCGAAGATCCGCATGTGCTGGCGCGCGAACTGCTCGCCGACTATCCCGACCGCGACATGGGCGCTTATCCGATGCACCATGTCGTGCCGCGGCTGTCAGGCACCCCGGCGTCGATTCGCACGCCGGCGCCGCGGATCGGCGAACACAATGCGGCGTTGCTGGCAGAGCTGGGGATTGATGCCCAGGCGTACCGGCAATTGCTGGCGGATGGCGTGGCGGCCGAAGGAAATGCCGGCAATCCTGATGACAGTGCCTGACGATATTTATTAATTTATTAAATTAAAACAACAGGTTATACATGAACAAAGAACTTCCGGTCTGGCGTTCACTGATGTACGTGCCGGTCAACGTCGAAAAATATGTCGATAAAGCGCATACGCGCGGCGCCGACGTGATCCAGCTGGATATTGAAGACAGCGTACCGCCGACCGAGAAAGCCAACGCCCGCAAACTGGTCGAAAAGAACGCTGCCCGTGTGAAACGCGGCGGCGCCGATGTGGTGGTGCGCATCAACCAGCCACTGGCGATGGCGGTGCGCGACATCGAACATTCGATTTGCCCGGACGTCAACGGCATCGCGGTCACCAAGGTGTCCGGCGTGTCCCATGTGCAACTGCTCGACGAGATGATCAGCGAGCTGGAGCAGCAGCGCGGCATGGCCGTCGGCCATACCAAATTCATCGTCATGATCGAGACGCCTGAAGCATTTTTCCGGATCCGCGACATCACCACCGCCAGCAGCCGCATCATCGCCTGCAACATCGGCGGCGAGGATTTCGCGCTGAACTGCAACATGCAGCCCATCGGCGAGGCGTTGTTCTACCCGAAGCAGCACATGATCATTGCGGCCAACGCCGCCGGCATCATGCCGCTGGGCTTCATCGACAGCGTCGCCACCTTCGGCGACTGGGAAAAATTCCGCAAAATGGTGCGCCGTTCGCGCGATTTCGGTTTCATGGGCGCCGGTTGCATCCATCCCGGCCAGGTCACCATCGTCAACGAGGAATACAAGCCCAGCGCTGAAGAAGTGGAGTACGCGCGCAAGGTCATCGCGCTGGACAAGGAAGCCGCGGCAAACGGACGCGCCTCGTTCGCGCTCGACGGCAAGATGATCGACATCCCGATCATCGTCCGCGCCGAGAAACTGCTCAAGCGCCATGATGCGATCACTGCACGTGAATCCCGGACGCTGGCCGCGATGACAGGCTGAAGAGCCAGTCCGGCCTCGATCAGTTCGTCTTGTTCGGAATGGCGGCCGGCTCGGCGATTGGCATGACTTATGCCTTACGCCATCCAGAGCAAGTGAGTCGACCTCGATTCACCGAGCCGCCTCCCCTGGCCGGATTGGCCAGCTCCATGGACCGAATGAAGCGCAGGCTCAAAACGATTCAAGGACGCAAGCTCTACAGATTGCGCAAGTAGACCGTGGAGCCGGTGTTCGGCATCATCAAGTCGGTGATGCGTTTCCGGCAGTTCCTGTTGCGGGGCTTGGCTTCGGCGCGAGGGGAGTGGACGCTGGTCACGGTGGCCTGGAATATCAAAAGGATGGCGGTAATGACCGCATGATCGGGCAGCTACAAGTGCGCCCGCGATCCATCCGCAGCGCATCGCGCCCATCTCACTGTTCCGCTGGATTACCATGACCACTATTGCTCATTTCATCAACGCAAGTCCGACAGGCTGCTAGTCACATCAACGCCGCCCTCCCGAAGTCTTGCTTTGATCGTTCGGGGCTGGTGTCGCTGCTTGATACGACGCGACGACTCCAGCGCGTTTCATGATCCGCCGGATGCGGAACCGCATGTCCAGCGGTGCGGGAGGACGGTGGGGGTGACCCCGCCTTCTACCCGATTCCGTTATCGTTTCAACAGCGCGCTGCCGTAAAGCCCGGTCGGCTTGATCAGGAGAATCAACAGCATGATGGCAAACGGCGCCATATACGCCAGAGGCGCATAGATGAGCGACCCCAGCGAGACCACCTGCCCGACGATAAACGCGGACACCAGGGTTCCCTTGATGCTGCCCAGGCCGCCGATGATGACGACCATGAAAACGAATGCCAGCACTTCGAGCCCCATCGAGGGATCCACCATGATCAGCGGTGCATGCAGCCCCCCAGCCAGCCCGGACAACGCTCCGGCGATGATGAAGGTGATGGTGAAAAGCCGGGATACATTGATGCCCAGGCCTTCCACGTGCTCCACGTTCTCGATGCCGGCGCGGATCGCCTTGCCGATGATGGTCCGGTTCAGGAAGACCCAGATGCCGGCATAAACCAGAAAAGCGGCGGCAATGACAATCAGGCGGTAGACCGGGACTTCCGTGCCGGCGATGTCGATCTGCGCCAACGTCGGCACGAGGACCGGACGCGGAACGACCCCCCAGAAGAATTTGATGACGCCGATGCCGCCGATCAGGATCCCGAAGGAGGTGATCATGCTGAAGGTGAGTTCCCGCTCGTAGATGCGCCGGAAAACCAGCCGTTCCACGGCGAACGCAGCGATGCCCGCAACCATCAATCCCCCCAGCATGCCGAGCCACACGCTGCCTGTCGCAAGGCTGAGGGTATAGGTGATGTACGCACCGATCGAGTAA
>JANNHN010000186.1:0-2644 GCA_031404395.1 Betaproteobacteria bacterium | reverse complement strand
CATGGCCGGCTGGGTGCCGCCTGCGGTATCGAATATGCGGCACAGGCCATGGCGGTGCACGGGGCTTTGCTGGCGACACCGGACAGTATCTGCGCACGGGCCGGTTATCTGGTCAGCGTGCGCGGCGTGCAGTTGCATGTGTCGCGGCTGGACGATATCGCCGAGGATTTGCTGGTGGAAGCCACCTGCGTCACGCGCAGTGAAAACAATATCCTCTATCAGTTCAGCATCAGCGCGGCGGGGCGCCGGCTGCTGGATGGGCGCGCCGCGGTAGTGCTCAATACCGACTTGCTCAAATCCGCTGCAGGAGACGCGTCATGAAAAATGCTCTGGTCACGGGCGGCAGCGGCGGCATAGGCGCGGCTGTCTGCCGCCGTCTTGCCGCCGATGGCTGTCATGTTTACATCCATGCCAACCGCGGATTGCAGGCCGCGCAGGTGCTGGCCGATGCCATTCGTGCGGGCGGCGGCAGTGCCGAGGTGCTGGTATTCGATGTGACTGACGGTGCAGCGGTGGCCCATGTACTGACGCCACTGGTCGAACATCAGCCGATCCAGATTCTGGTCAACAATGCGGGCATCCATAACGATGTGGTGTTCCCGGGAATGCAGGCTGAACAATGGCGCCGGGTGATGGATGTATCCGTCAACGGTTTTTTCAATGTCACCCAGCCGTTGATGATGCCGATGATCCGCAGTCGCTGGGGGCGCATTATCAACGTGTCTTCCATTGCCGCGCTGACCGGCAATGCCGGTCAGGTGAATTATTCCGCTGCCAAGGGGGCGCTGAATTCGGCAACCAAATCTCTGGCGCGGGAAGTCGCCAGCCGCGGCATCACCGTCAACGCGGTTGCGCCCGGCATTATCGATACTCCGATGAGCAAAGCCGCATTTGACGCCCCGGAAATCGCGCGGCTGGTGCCGATGAAACGGGCGGGTACCCCGGTCGAAGTCGCCGACCTGATCGGGTTTCTGGCCTCGCCCCAGGCGGCCTATATCACCGGGCAGATTATTTCCATCAACGGCGGTATGATTTAACGGTGAATGACAGCATGATCCCTCCTAATACAACTCCAGTGCATGCGCCGCACGTTCCACTGACCGATTACTACGCTACAGAGCAGGATAGGCAAGCCTATCTCCGCAATATTTTTGATAACACCGCAGCGGATTACGACCGTATCGAGGCGATGCTGGCGTGGGGTTCGGGTTCCCGCTATCGGCGACAGGCGCTGATTCGCGGCGGCTTGCAAACGGGCATGAAGGTAGTGGATGTCGGCGTGGGCACCGGCCTGGTTGCGGCGCAGGCCTGTATTCTGGCCGGCAATGCCGCCCTGGTCACCGGGGTCGATCCCAGTCCCGGCATGATGGCTGCCAGCAGGTTACCTGACACGATGGTGTTGATTGAAGGTCGTGCCGAGTCTTTACCTTTCCCTGATAATTATTTTGATTTTTTGAGTATGGGCTATGCACTGCGCCATATTAGCGATCTGAGCGTGGCCTTTGCCGAGTTTGAACGGGTTTTGAGGCCCGGTGGCCGTTTATGCATACTTGAAATTACCAGGCCGCAAAGCCGTTTTGGACGATGGCTGCTTAAAAACTATATGCGCGGCGTGATACCGTTACTGACACGATTCGTTTCCAGGCAGAAAGATGCCGCGACGATCTGGCGTTATTTCTGGGATAGCATAGAAGCCTGTGTACCCCCCGAACAAGTCGTGGCCACACTAAGTGCCGCGGGGCTGACGCAGGTCAGGCGGCATCTGGAACTGGGCGTGTTTTCAGAATATCAGGCGATCAAGGCCGGTCCTGGCCAGACTGACTAACCGTATAGTCCCGGGTCTTAACTTGCCCCGACGCGCGTCTTGCCAGCAAAACGGGTAAACGCAGCACAAAGCCGACAAACAGACGCGTGTGCATCCAGGTCAATAACACGTTGTCGCGCAGGTAGCGAAAATGCGACACGCCGCCTTCTTCCGCGCGGTAGTAGCGGACCGGAGCGGGCAGGTTGACCGGCTTCACCCCGCGCCAGCACAGACGGACCGCGGCCTCCGGGTCAAAATCAAAGTGGCGCATCCACGGCTGCCCGAGCATGATCTGCCGCAGCGTTTCAACCGGATACACGCGAAATCCGAACAGTGAATCGCCAATGCCCGCCCACAGCGTTTCCAGATTGGCCCACCAGTTGGATATGCGCCGCCCTTGCACGCGCAAACCCGGCGCGCTGGCGTCGAATATCGGTACGCCCAATATCATTGCGGCAGGCTGTGCGACGGATTCCGCCATGAACGCCGGGATCCGCTCGGGCGGATGCTGACCATCCGAATCCATGGTCAATACGTGACTGAATCCCGCCACTGCCGCCTGTTCCAGGCCGTGCAGTACTGCAGCGCCCTTGCCCTGGTTGCGCGGCAGGATGATCACGCGCAGGCCGGCGTCTTGTGCTGCGATCGCCAGCAAGCCCTCGGCCGTGCCGTCGGTGCTGCCGTCGATCACCACCCACACCGGGTTCCAGAATTGGCGTGCCGAGCGCACGGTTTCATAGACTTTGGCGCCGGGGTTATAGCTGGGGATGAGGACGAGATGTGTGGTCGAGGCAATGGTCATGACGGCGGATGGGAAGTGAGTCGGGGGGTATGGTCAGC
>JANNHN010000185.1:0-4838 GCA_031404395.1 Betaproteobacteria bacterium | reverse complement strand
ATCCAGCCGCTTGATCACCGTGGCGTCTTTCATCGTATTCACCAGTGCCGGGAACAGCCGGTCGACCACTTCGCGGTGCGTGCCCTTTGGCACGTAAACGCCCTGCCATGATCCGACCACATGTTCCGGATATCCCAGTTCCTTCATTGTCGGCGCTTCGGGCACTGCGCTCAACCGTTCCGGCGCCACCACCGCCAGCACGCGCATCTTGCCCTGGCGGATGTACGGCAACAGCGAGGCAGAAGTGAGCATGGTCATCGGCACCTCGCCGATGGCGACGGCCAATGAGGCGCCGCTGGCGCCACCTTTGTACGGCACCATGACGATCCTGGTGCCGGCCTGCTGCTGAAACAGCTCAAAGGCCAGACGCGAATTGCTGCCTGCCCCCGATGCGGAAAAATTCAACTGGTCCGGACGCGCCCTGGCAAACGCGATCAGCTCCTTGATCGACTTCACCGGCAGAGATGGATGCACCACCACCATGCCCGGCACATCGACGACCTGCGTGATGCCGATAAATGCGTCAAGCGGTTTTACCCGGAATTTCGGAAACACCGATGCGTTGATCGACATCGTGCCGATATTGCCGAGCAGCGCGGTGTAACCGTCGGGCGGCGAATCCGCAGCAACCTCAGTGCCGACGTAGCCCGACGCGCCGGTACGATTGTCGATGATGATCTGCTGCCCAAGTTCTGCGCCCAGCTTGTCCTGGATGATGCGGGCGACAAAATCTGACGCCCCGCCCGGTGCAAAAGGCACGACCAAGCGTATCGGCCGTTCCGGATATCCGGCTGCCTGCGCAATACCGATGCAGGACGACACTATTACTGCCGCCGCGGTAAAAACAAACTGTGATGCTCGTTGCATGATTTTTTTCTCCTCGTTCTGGTTTTTTGACCCGTAGCCTCCGGAGCAGCGGAATCACCCCGCCTTGAACTCCGCGCCGAAGGTATGACCCGGCTCGCGCCGGGGAGTTTCACCGCATCTTGCGTGCGGCTTTATTGCTGCCCAGTTTACCGCGTATTGTGCCGCGGCACTTCAGAGCGCCGCGACGATCGCCTCGCCCATCTGCGGCCGGCGCTTGAATCGTGTCAAGTAAAAGGTTAACAGATCAGACTCCGATCGCCTGCTTGACGCGCCGGGCAGTGAGCGGCAGCTCGCGTATCCTCGTACCCACTGCGTCCGCAACCGCATTCGCAATCGCGGCTGCAGCAGGGCCTTGCGCGGCTTCACCCGTTCCGAGAAAGGGGAATCCCGGCCGGCTGATCACGTGGACCTCGACGCTGTCGGGCACGCTGGGCATGCGCAGGATGGGATACGTGCCCCAGTCCACGCTCGTGATCCGGGTGCTGTTGAACATCACGCTCTCGTAGAGCGTCCAGCTCATGGATTGAATGATGCCGCCTTCGATCTGGTTACGGATGCCATCCGGGTTGACGGCTTCTCCGCTGTCCACCGCCGCCACGGCGCGTACCAGCCGCACGCGCCCGCTCTCGCTCTCGACCTCTACCTCGCAGGCGATCGCGGCGTAGGCGGCGAGGTTCTTGTAACGGGCAAAGGCAATGCCGCGCCCGCGTCCCCGCTGCTTGCGCCAGGCAAGCCATCCGAAGCGCTCAGCAGCCGTGCGGATGACATCGTGCGCGCGCGCGTCATCCAGGTGGCGCAGGCGGAATTCCACCGGGTCGATGCGCGCCACCAGCGCCAGCTCGTCCATGAAGCTCTCGATCGCAAATACGTTGTGGTAGGCGCCGAGCGCACGCAGCGCCGAAACCCGCAGCGGTGCCGACGACAGGAAGTGGTGGACGACCCGTGCATTCTCGATCCGGTAGTACGGAATGGCATTGCGGTCACCGCCGCCCGTCGGCTGTGGAATCGGCTTGGGCGCCGGCGGCTCGAACGGCGTCTGCAGGTGCCTGGCGGGCGCCAGGTTACCCGCCGCGCCCGGGCGCGTATTGTGCGGCCCGCTCCATACTTCATACTGCCAGTCGGCGATCTTGCCGTTGCCGTCGAGCCGTGCCCGCGCGCTCGACACCATCGCCGAGCCGTAGGGCTCCCATGCATGCTCCTGCTCGCGCATGAGCTGGACGCGGACTGGCCGTCCGGGGAAGGCTACTGCGATCAACGCGGCGTCGGCGCTGGCGTCGTCGGCCGCGTTGTGGCCATAGCAGCCCGAGCCTTCCATATGGATGCAGCGCACGCGCTCCTTCGTAACGCGCAGCATTTCGGCGATCGCGTCGCGCAACGGATAGACGCCCTGGCTGTGCGTCCAGACCGTCACGATCTCATCTTTGGCCAGGCCCACCGCGCAGGAAGGACCGATCGATCCGTGCATCTGATACGGTCGGCGGAAGGTCGCGTCAATCGTGCCTGCTCCGAAGCTCGGGCTGGTCTGGCCGCCGAGAATGACCGTGTCTTGCGAAGGCAGGCGCTGAATGAAGGCGTAGAGATCCGCCTGTGCGGGAAGAGTGGACTGCTCTTCCCAGGTTGCGGCGCTGGCAAGCGCGCGCATCGCCGTTATGGCTTGATATTCGCGCTCGGCGAGGACGGCGAGGTAATTGCCATCGCGCACGATCTTCAGCACGCCGGGCATCTGCTCGACCTTGCTCGTGTCAAGCGAGCGCAGCCGCGCGCCGTAACTCGGCGGTCGGATGACGCGCGCGTGCACCATGTCCGGCAGCCGGAGATCCTGCACATAAACCGGATTGCCGGTGAGCTTGGCCGGGATGTCGATGCGCGGCATTGACTGTCCCATGACGGTGCGTGTGCCGGGATTTCTCAGCGGCGACTTGAGTTGCGCGGGAACATGAAGCTCCTGACCTGCAACGAGCTCGCCATAAGTGACAGTCCGCCCGTCGTCGGCGCTCACCGCGCCGTGCTGCACGGTGAGCCGGTCCGCGGAAACATCGAGACGCTTCGATGCCAGTCCCACGAGAATGAACCGAACCTGCGCTGCCGCATTCAGAATGGCTGTTCCGCTGTCCTGCATCGATTGACTGCCGGCGGTATAACCTTCGTTGGGCGTGCGGCTCGTATCGGCGGTGACGAGATCGATCCTGTGCGGCTCGACCACGAGCTCCTCGGCGGCGACCTGGATAAGCGCAGTCTTGATGCCCTGACCGAACTCGACCTTGCCCGTGAACACGGTGATGTTTCCATTCGCGTCGATACGTATCCACGAGTCGAGCATCGGTGTGTTCTTGAGGCTGCCTGGAAGCGCCGGCGTATTCCCGGTCTCCTGCGCAGCGACTGGCCACAGCGAAAAACTGACGACGAGCGCGCCGCTGCGTGCGAGGAAACTGCGCCGGGAAATGCAGGGCTCGTTCATCGACCGCTACCCCTGCGCGCGGCATCTGCCGCCTTCATGGCACGGGCAGCACGCTCGACCGCACGCAAAATTCGCATATGCGTGCCGCAGCGGCAAAGGTTGATGTGCAGTGCCTGGCGGATATCGGCCTGCGACGGCAACGGATTTTTTTCGAGCAGCGCTTGCGCTCGCATAATCATGCCCGGGATGCAGAACCCGCATTGGGCCGCCTGCTCTTCGATGAACGCACGCTGCACCAGGCCCGGATTTTCGATCGTGCCCAGGCCTTCCAGCGTCCTGATCCTGCGGCCTTGCAGAACCGAAACGGGGACGACACACGAGAATATCGCCTCGTCACCGGCCATCACTGTGCAGGCACCACATTGGCCGAGGCCGCAGCCGAACTTGGCCCCGTTCAATTCCAGGTGATCGCGCAAGACGTAGAGCAAGGGCGTTGCCGGATCGACATCGACCTGACGCAACTTGCCATTGACATTGAGTGTGATCATGGCTTGCTCTTCCTTGCCTTTCTCAGCTCATCTGCGACATCCGGCCATGGCGGCTCGCGGCCGAAACGCGCACGTATATAAGTGACAAGATCCTTGACCTGCTCGTCGGTCAATGCGCCCGCAAAGCCCGGCATCCAGCGGCCCGGTTCGCTATCCGGCGGCATGATGCCTTCCAGGGTAATTCGAATCAGATTCGCCGAAGTCGGTATGGTCATGGCCGTACCGAGCGCGAGATGAAGCGCGCCACCGGACGATGCGTGGCGGCCCTGATCGTGGCACTCCGCACAGGCACCAGCGTAAACCGCGGCGCCGTTTTGGAAAGCCCGGTCGCCGGCTGCGGTTTGCTGATCGGCACGATCGATACGCGGATAAGCAGCGCCGTCGCGCCTGGCCTGCAGAAGCGCATCCTCGGCTTTCTGCTGCCGGCTGACGGTGGGCTGGCCCGCGAGCGTAGCAACATAGGTGGCGATCGCCCGCACGTGCGGCTCGGGCACTGCGGCAAGATTGCGTACGACCGGCTCCATCGGCCCGGCGGCGATGGCGTGCAGGTCATCGAGGCCGGTGCGCAGATACTGATAGAGCTGCTCCGCGGTCCACGGCACTGGCGTAACTGAGGCGGCGTTGAGCGCCGGACCGTGCCAGCCCTCCACTTCGCCTCCTCCCTGATCATTCATTTTTTCTTCAGCACCGAGAGCATTACGCGGTGTATGACATGCGCCGCAATGGCCGAGGCCCTGGACGAGATAGGCGCCGCGATTCCATTCGGCGCTCTGCGTGGCATCGGGCCGGAACACACCGCGCTCGAAATACAGCAGCTTCCAGGCGCCAATCAAACTGCGGATGTTGAAGGGGAAGGACAAGTCGTTCGGCGGCGTCTCGGCGCGGACCGGATCGCGCGTCATCACGAAGGCGTAGAGCGCCTTGATGTCTGCGTCGGTGACCTTGGTGAAGTGGTCATACGGAAAAGCCGGATACAGGTGGCGGCCCTCACGATCCACGCCCTGGCGCATCGCGCGCGAAAAAGC
>JANNHN010000184.1:0-3581 GCA_031404395.1 Betaproteobacteria bacterium | reverse complement strand
TTGCCAAACCCCGAGCCGATGCCGCGCCCGACGCGTTTCTTCGAATGTTTGGAGCCGGCCGCCGGCTTGATCTTGTTCAGTTCCATTTCAACCCTCGCAGCGCACCAGATAGGAGACCTTGTTGATCATCCCGCGGATCGCTGGCGTGTCCGCCAGTTCTACCGTGTGGTTTATACGGCGCAAGCCAAGCCCGCGCACCGACGCCCGATGTTCCGGACGAGTGCCGATCAGGCTGCGCACCTGGGTAACTTTGACGGTTTTGCCTTGTGTCTTCGCCATAGCTTATCCCTGGATTTCTTCGACCGATTTGCCACGTTTGGCAGCAATTTCCGCCGGCGTGTTCATTTCGGTCAACCCGTTGATCGTGGCGCGCACGATGTTGTAGGGATTGGTCGAACCGATGCACTTGGCCAGAATATTGGCTATGCCCATCACTTCCATTACCGCGCGTACCGGGCCGCCGGCGATGATGCCGGTGCCTTCGGAGGCCGGCTGCATATAGACCCTGGATGCGCCGTGGCGACCCATGACGGCATGCTGCAGCGTGCCATTCTTCAACTGCACCTTGACCATCTTGCGGCGCGCTTCTTCCATGGCTTTCTGCACAGCAACAGGAACCTCACGCGCCTTGCCCTTGCCCATGCCGATGCTGCCGTCGCCATCACCGACCACCGTCAACGCGGCAAAACCGAGCACGCGGCCGCCTTTGACGACTTTGGTGACACGGTTGATCGCCACCATTTTTTCACGAAGGCCGTCCCCGCGCTCTTCACCGGTTTGCATCTTCCCTGCTTGCATTTTTGCCATGCTGATGCTCCGTTAGAACTTGAGACCGGCTTCGCGCGCTGCTTCAGCGAGCGCTTTGACCCGGCCATGATATTTGTAACCGGAGCGGTCAAACGCGACCTTCTCCACCCCGGCCTGCTTGGCACGCTCGGCGATGCGCTTGCCGATCGCCGCTGCTGCAGGTATTCCGCCACCCTTCGGCATGGCAGCACGCATATCCTTTTCGGCAGTCGATGCGCTGGCCAGTATCTTGGCGCCGCTGGCGTCGATGATCTGAGCGTAGATATGCCCGTTGGTACGATGTACCGTGAGGCGCACCGCCCTGAGTTCTGCGATCTTTGCCCGGGCGCTGCGCGCGCGCCGGAGACGAGATTGTTTTTTCTCAAACATGATCTATCCGCCTACTTCTTCTTCGTTTCCTTGAGCACAATCTGCTCATCGGCGTAACGCACGCCCTTGCCCTTGTACGGCTCCGGCGGCCGGTAACTACGAACATCCGCGGCCACCTGACCGACGAGCTGCTTGTCGGTGCCCTTGATAATGATTTCGGTCTGCGTGGGGGTCTCTGCCTTGACGCCCTTCGGCAGCTGATGCACCACCGGGTGCGAGAAACCCAGCGTCAAATTGATTTTGTCGCCCTGCGCCTGCGCGCGATAACCCACGCCGACGAGATTCAGCTTCTTCTCGAAACCACGGCTCACGCCGTGCACCATGTTGGCAATCAGCGCCCGCAGCGTACCGCTGATGGCATTGGCCTGGCGGGAGTTCTCGTTGACCTTGATCTCCAGCCGGTTTTCGATCTTCTCTACTTTCACGTTGGGCGTAATGCGCTGCGCCAATGTGCCCAGAGGACCTTTCACCGAGATCTGGTCGATACTGATCGACACTTCCACTTTTTCCGGCAAAGTTACCGGACTTTTTCCGACTCGCGACATCGTTTGTCTCCGTTACGCCACGATGCACAGGACTTCGCCGCCGATGCCCAGGCCCCGGGCTTTGCGATCAGTCATCACGCCCTGGGGCGTGGACACAATGGCAACACCGAGGCCGTTCATCACACGGGGGATGTCACGGCTGGGTTTGTAAATACGCAGACCGGGGCGACTCACGCGCTCGATCTTTTCGATCACGGGGCTTCCGGCGTAATACTTGAGGCTTACCTCAAGCTCCGGCTTCGACGATTCGCCGCGCACGGCGAAATCCTCGATGTAGCCCTCATCTTTGAGTACTTTGGCAATAGCCGCCTTGAGCTTGCTCGACGGCATCGACACAGACACTTTTTCCGCCTGCTGCGCATTGCGGATGCGAGTCAGCATGTCGGAAATCGGATCATTCATGCTCATGCAAAATTCTCCTGCTGCCTGAGTTACCAGCTAGCCTTGATTACGCCCGGAATCTCGCCGCGCATTGCAATCTCGCGCAATTTGCCGCGGGCCAGACCAAATTTACGATACACACCACGCGGGCGACCCGTAAGGGCGCACCGGTTGCGCAGACGAACCGGACTCGCATTTCGTGGCAGCTTCTGCAGTTTCAGACGCGCCTCGTAGCGATCTTCCGGCGCCAGCTTCTGATCGTTGATGAGCGCCAGCAACTGCGTGCGCTTTGCCGCGAATTTCTTCACGGTCTTGCGGCGCTTCTGCTCGCGTTTTACCACTGACAGCTTGGCCATACAGTAGTCCTCAATTCCGGAACGGAAATTTGAATGCCGACAGCAGCGCCCGTGCTTCTTCATCGGATTTTGCCGTCGTCGTGATTGTGATATTCATGCCGCGCAGCGCATCAATCTTGTCGTACTCGATCTCGGGGAAAATGATCTGTTCCTTGACGCCCATGTTGTAATTGCCGCGCCCGTCGAAACTGCGACCTGAAATTCCGCGAAAATCGCGAATACGCGGCATGGCAATGTTTACCAGGCGATCCAGGAATTCGTACATGCGCGCACCGCGCAATGTCACCTTGCAGCCAACAGGGTAATCTTCGCGAATCTTGAAGTTCGCAATCGCCTTGCGCGATTTGGTCACCAGCGGCTTCTGCCCGGCGATCTTGGCCATGTCGCCCACTGCGTTGTCCATGATTTTCTTGTCCGCCACCGCCTCACCCACGCCCATGTTGAGAACGATTTTCTCTATGCGCGGCACCTGCATCGGGCTTTTGTAACCAAATTTCTTGACCAGATCCTTGGTCACGGTGTCTTTGAAAAATACACCCAAGCGTGCCGGTGCAGTCGCACGTGCGGGTTTGCCCTGCTTCGGTGCCGCAGCTGCGGCCGACTTCGCTTCCTTGGCCGACTTCTTGGCAGGAGCCGGTTTAACTTCTTTTTCCTTAGCCGGCTTGGCCTTCTTGGCGTCTTTCTTGGTGTCTTTCTTGGTGTCTTTGCTGGTGCTCATGCGTCAACCACTTCGCCGTTGGACTTGAAATATCGGACACGCCGCCCGTCTTCCAGTTGGCGGATACCGATGCGGTCGGCCTTTTTGGTTACCGGGTTAAACAGAGCCACGTTTGACACGTGGATCGGCATTTCCTTGTCGATGATGCCGCCGGTTACGCCCTTCGTCGGATTGGGCCGCTGGTGTTTCTTGACACGGTTCACGCCTTCGATGAGCAGATGATCCGCATCGATAATCCGCAGCACAGTGCCGCGCTTGGTGCGATCACGGCCGGTTAACACGATGACATCATCGCCTTTCCTGATCTTGCGCATGGTTCGTCCTCTTACAGCACTTCCGGAGCCAGCGACACGATTTTCATGAAGCGCTCGGTACGCAGTTCCCGCGTTACCGGCCCGAAAATCC
>JANNHN010000183.1:0-4181 GCA_031404395.1 Betaproteobacteria bacterium | reverse complement strand
GGATCGGATGGGCAGCAGTCTGGCGGTGCTGATGATTATTTGCGTGATTACGATCAGTTCGCTGCTGGCCTTGGTATTGTTCGATCCACTATGGTATAAACCATTGATTTATTTAATGTTTTTCATAATCGGCGCAGCGGCGGTGGGGTGGAACGGTGTTTTTCACGCAGAAGCGGCGCGGCTCAGTCCGCCCGGTATGGCCAGTATGGTTGCCGCCGGCACGACTTTTTTTGTATTCGCTGGCGTGTTGTTCGGGCCTGCTGCGTTTGCGGCTGCCTATGGCGGCATCGGCAGTTACAGCCAGACCTTCGTGCTGGTCTTGGTGTTCGCGGTGATGGCGTTCGGATTGCTGCTGCTGGCGCAACGCGCGGCGCAGCGTGAATAACAACAGCGCCGCGCCTACGCTGGTCGTGGTGGTGCTGGTCACCATGGCGGCGCAGATTTCTTCGGCGATGGGCATCGCCATTTTTCCGGTCATCGCACCGCATCTGGCCAAAATGCTCGGCGTCGATGCCTCCATGGTCGGCTACCAGATCAGCATATTGTTCGGTGCTGCAATGATTGCGTCGAGCGCTGTGGGAAATATCGTTTTGCGCTGGGGTGCTTGCCAGGCCATGCAATGGGCGTTCTGGTTGTGTGCCGCGGGCATGGCGGCGGGGCTGGCCGGAAATCTGTATTTGATGCCGCTCTCGGCAATTTTTATCGGCGCCAGCAACGCCCTGGCGGCTGCCGGCGCCGCGCATCTGCTGTTCCGCTTCGGCCCGCCGCAGCATCGCAATCTGGTGTTTTCGATCAAGCAGACCGGCGTGCCGCTGGGCTGGGCGATGATTGCGCTGGTGGCGCCTGTGCTGACCGTCGGCTACGGCTGGCGCACACCGCTGGTTGTGGTGCTGGTCTATTCGGTGGCCGGCGCCCTGTGGCTTGCACGTTATCGCCGCCACTGGGATGACGATCGCAATCCGCAGGCTGCGGCAAAAACCAATCTGCTCACCGGCGTGGCGGTGTTGTGGCGTTATCCCACATTGCGCTACCTGGCGATGGCTGCTTTCTTTTTCTCGTTTGCGCAACTCTGTCTCGGTACCTTCACCGTCAACCTGCTGGTGCAGGAGGCGGAATACAGTCTGGTGACCGCCGGGGTGATGCTGTCGCTGATGCAGATCGCCGGAATGACCGGCCGGCTGGTGTTCGGGTGGGTTGCCGATCGCAGCGGCCGCGCACTGTGGGTGCTGGTCATGACCAGTCTGGTGGTTGCGGCATGTTGCGTGGTGACGCTGTTTGTATCCGGTCGCTGGCCGATACCGGCGCTGGCATTGTTCTACGTGGTGTTCGGCATTGCCGGTTATGGCTGGAACGGCGTCATGCATGCGCAGTTCGCGCGGCTGAGTCCGCCGGGCATGGTCAGCGTGGTGACCGGCGGCATGATGATGTGGGTATTCGGCGGAATCCTGATAGGCCCTTCATCTTTTGCCGCGGCGTATCAGTGGATCGGCAGCTACACCACCGCCTTCGGCTTGTTGGCGATGGTCGCGCTGACCGGCGCCGGTGTCGCCGCAGTTGCGGCGCGGACTGAGCGCTCTGCATGAGCGCTGCTGCTGTTACGTATCCCCCTGCAACGGTAGCGGCGGTTGTCGCGGCCACCACTGCGGCGCAGGTGGCGGGTGCGATGGGCACCGCGGTGTTTCCGGTGATCGCGCCGGAACTGGCGCGCACGCTGCATGTGGAAGCGTCGATGATCGGCTACCAGATGAGCCTGATCTACGCTGCAGCGATGCTCGGTTCGATGCTGTTTACGGGGCTGGTAGCGCGTTATGGCGGTTGCCGTACCACACAGATCGGCATGATCTGCTGCATCATCGGCCTCGCGATCGGGTTTCATTCCAGCATTGCGGCATTGGCGGTGACTTCGGTATTTATCGGCGTCGCGATGAGCATCAATCTGCCGGCGGCAGCGCACCTGCTGTTGCGTTTCAGTCCGCCGCAGCACCGTAATTTCATATTTTCGCTGAAGCAGACGGGCGTGCCGCTAGCCTGGGCGCTGATGGCGCTGATCGCGCCCGTGGTCACGCTGACCTGGGGCTGGCAGTGGGCGCTGGCGCTGGTCGTGGCGTCGGCACTGGCGACGCTGCTGGCGATGCAGCCGGTGCGCGCAGCATGGGATGACGACCGGCGCGCCGATTTGCCGGTACAGTTCCGGGTGTTCGACGGTGTGCGGCTGGTGTGGCGGATGCCGGCATTGCGCTGGCTGGGCGTGACGGCGTTCTGTCTTGCTTCCATCCAGATTTGCATCAGCACGTTTGCGGTGATCATGCTGGTTGAGGAAGGCGGTTATACGCTGATCGGGGCCGGGCTGATGCTGTCGGTGGCGCAGATTGCCGGCGTACTGGGGCGCATTGTGTGGGGCTGGTTGGCTGACCGCACCGGCGACAGCCTGCGCATACTGCAAATCCTGACGGCCGGCACACTGGTCTGCTGTGTGGCTATCGCATTTCTGCAACCGGGCTGGCCGGTGGCGCTGACCGCTTTATTGTTTGCGGTGTTTGGCGCCACGGCGATCGGCTGGAATGGACTCTACACTGCGGAAGTCGCACGGCGCAGCCCGCCGGGCCAGGTCAGCGTAGCGACCGGCGGTGCGATGGTGTGGAATTTTGCCGGGATCCTCATCGGGCCGACGGCTTTTACTCTGGGTTATCAACTGATCGGCAGCTACGCCTGGACTTATGGAACGGTTACCGCAGTAGCGGCGATGACATTGCTGGCCTTGCATGCCGGCCGGCGCGCATTGCACAAGGACGCCTGATGGAAACACTGAGCCTGCCACAGATTATTTTTTGCGCGCTGGTGATCATGCTTGCCTTCGCGGTGCGCGGTGGCGCGGGTTTCGGCGGTGGCGCGGTTGCGGTGCCGCTGCTGGCTTTGGTATTTCCGGTGCCGGTGACGGTGGCGGTGGTCACCATTCTCAACATGCTCTCGTCGATCGGGCAGGGCATGCTTGACTGGCGGAAGATCGTCTGGAAGGAAGTCTGGCGCATCCTGCCGGGCAGCCTGCTCGGTGTGTTTATCGGGATTTATCTGCTGACCCTGATGGATCCGCAGCCGCTGGCGCGGGCGCTGGGTGTGTTTGTCGTGATTTATGCGCTCTATGTCATGGTGTTCGCCGACCGCCCGCCGGCCATCGCGCCACGCTGGCGACTCGCGGTGGCGGGTGTGACAAGCATTGCAGCCGGCATTGTCGGCTCGCTGTTCGGCGGTGCGGCAGGGCCGCTGTATGTGATCTATCTGAATGCCGTGCGTCTGGGCAGGGATGCCTTCCGGATGACCATTACCACGGTCATGCTGCTGCAGGGGCTGGCACGGGTTGCGGGCTACGTGACGCTCGGACTGTACGACAGCGACACGCTGACGCTGCTGGCGGCGGCGTTGCCCATGATGGTGGTGGGATCGGTGCTGGGCGTGCAGATCGTGCGCCGCTTTGATCAGGCGATGTTCAGTCGCGCGGTTGGCGTGGTGTTGCTGGCCAGCGGCGCCGCGCTGATCTTCAAGTGATGTGATGGCCGGACTCACCTTGTTTCAACTGGGCTGGGTCGCCACAGGGCTGTTCCTGGCGTTTGTGGTGCGCGGCATGTCGGGGTTTGGCGCCGGCTTGATTGCAGTGCCGTTGCTGGCGTTTGTGATCCCGTTGCAGATCGCAGTGCCATTGAGCAGCTTGCTGATTTTCGTGCTTTTTATTGCGCTGTTGATCCGTGACCGCAAGGCAGTCGTCTGGTCTGAATTGAAGTTGCTGGTGCCGCCGACCATCATCGGTGTGCTTGCCGGGCTGTGGTTGTTTGCCAGTCTCGATAACCGGGTATTGGTGTTGATGCTCGGCGGTTTCCTGGTGCTGTACGCGACCTACATGCTGGCAGTCAGCATGCTGGGTTTGCCGGAACTGCGTTGTTCGCAGCGCTGGGCTGTTCCGGTCGGATTTTCTGGCAGCTTCTTCGACACGCTGTTCGGTGGCGGCGGGGGCACGCTGGTGGTGATTTACATCAACGCGCGGGGCATAGGCCGTGTCGAGTTCAGGGCGACGGTTGCCGCGTTGTGGTTCTTCGAGATGATTGCGCGTATCGGCGGCTATGCATGGGCCGGTTTCTACGACAGCTCGATATTGCTGCTGTTCGTGCTGCTGCTGCCGCTGGTGTGGG
>JANNHN010000182.1:0-7102 GCA_031404395.1 Betaproteobacteria bacterium | reverse complement strand
TCGTGCCGTTCCCGGCAGGCGGCGCTGCCGACATTGTGGCGCGGCAGCTGACGATGCGTTTGTCTCCCGCCATCGGCCAGCAGATCATTGTCGATAACCGCGGCGGCGCCGGTGGCGCGATCGGCGCCGACAACATTGCGCGCGCGCCGGCTGACGGCTACAGCCTGCTGTTCGCGTCGTCGAGCGTGCTGTCGATCAACCCCCACCTCGGCACAAAAACGCCCTACGACATATTGCGCAGCTTCACGCCGATCGTGATGATCGGTCACGCCCCCAATGTGCTGACTGTGCATCCGTCGGTGCCGGCCAGGAACGTCAGGGAGCTGATCAGCGTCGCCAAAGCCAGACCCGACGCGCTGGCCTACGCGTCCAATGGCGCGGGCACGCTGAGCCACCTCACCGGTGAACTGTTCATGCAGCGCACCGGCGTGAAAATGCTGCATGTGCCGTACAAAGGCGGCGCGGCGGCGGTGATCGATATCGTGGCCGGCAACGTGTCGGTGCTGTTTGCCGCATTCCCGACTGTTTCGGCGCAGGTGCGCGCCGGGCGCCTCAAGGCACTGGCGATCACCAGCGCCAAACGCATCGCCATTGCGCCGGAACTGCCGACGGTTGCCGAAGCCGCATCGCTGCCGGGATTTGAATCCAGCCAGTGGTGGGGGTTGTATGGTCCGGCAGGGCTGCCCGATGTCGTGGTGCAAAAGCTCAATGCTGCCGCAAACAAAGTACTGATCAGCGATGAAATCAAAAAAGCGCTGGCGATCGACGGCGCCGCGCCCTCCGGCGGCACGCCATCCGATCTCGCCGCGTTTCACCGGGCCGACTACGACAAATGGGGCGCTGTCGTGACCAGGGCCAAAATCAAAAGCGAATGAATGACGGTAGTTGATCCACAAAAATATACATAAAACAACAGGTTATATAATGTCGCCAGGGGATGCACCCATCAATGCCACGCAGCGCTTTGCCGATTTTGCCGCCGGTCTGCATTACGCCGCGCTGCCGGCAACCATCAAAGAACAGCTGACGATATTCATGCTCGACTATTTGCGCGTGGCCTCACTCGGCCAGCGCATGAGCTGGAGCGCGTGGGCGACCAACCTCGCGCGCGAACTGGGCGGCAACAGTCAGTCCACCGTGCTGTTCTCATCCGATCGCACCGACCCTGAGCGCGCCACCTTCGTCAACACCACGTATGCGGGCAGCATCGATGCCGACGATGTGCATGTCGGCTCCATGCTGCATCCGGGCTGTATCGTGATTTCCGCGGCGCTGGCCATCGGCGAAGCGCGTCATTTGCGCGGCGACAGAATTCTCGCCGCCATTGCCGCCGGCTACGAAAACATGATCCGCATCGGACTGGCGATCCAGCCCTCGCATTTCAGGCGCGGCTTCCAGAGCACGGCCACCTGCGGCGGCTTTGGCGCGGCGACCGCGGCGGCGAGCCTGCTGTTCAACGGCAAAGACCGCGCCACGCGCATCGCTGAAACCATCGGCCTGGTTGCATCATTCAGCGGCGGACTGACGCAGTTTTATCATTCCGGCTCCACGGTCAAGCGCATCCACGCCGCGCACGCCGCGGGCGAGGGCGTCCACGCCGCGCTGCTGGCCGAAGCCGGTTTCACCGGTCCCACCGACATCCTCGAAGGCCAGGACGGTTTCGCGCGCGCCTATGCCGACGGGCACGATTTTGGCAAAGGCCTCGCCGGCATCGGCAGCAGCTGGCGGTTGCTTGAAACCGCGATCAAGCCCCACGCCTGCAGCGCGCGCGTGCTGTCGGCGGTCGAGGCCACCGCGGCGCTGTGCAGCGAACATCAATTGACCATCGCCGACATCAAGTCCGTCCGCGTCGGCATTCCCAAAATCATTCAGGGGCGGCTCACCGCCAATGAACCCAAAGACATCCAGGCCGCGCAGATGAGCCTGCCGTTCTGCATGGCGATGGTGATCGCGCAGGGCAAGCGACTTCGACCCGGCTTCACCCTGAACGTGGATGATTTTGAGGGCATGCTGGCAGCGCCACAGGTCACGGCAATTTCGCGGCGCATTGAATGCGTGCTCGACCCCGACGCCGAACGTGTCAGCACCGAACAGTCGGTGGGCGCCAAGGTCACGCTGACGCTGCAATCCGGCGAATCGCACGAACGCTTCATCGAAGCGCCGCAGGGCAGCGCCTCGCGCCCCTTCACCATGGATGACCACGTCGCCCGCTTCAAACAGGAAATGGCGAAGCGTTTTACTGCCGCGCAGTGCGATGATCTGCTCGTAGAAGTGCGCGGGTTCGCGCAAGCCGCCAATCCGGACCGACTGATGCACCTGCTGGCCGCGCGGACTTGAGGCCGGTCCTGCCGTTGCCATGCCGACGCTGAAGCTGTCCGATTGCGATCTGTTTTATCAGATCGATGATTTTACCGACCCGTGGATCAAATCCGAAACCGTGCTGATGCTCCACGGCAACGCCGAGAGCAGCCTCGCTTGGTATGCATGGGTGCCGGTGCTGGCGCGGCAGTTTCGCGTGGTGCGGCCCGACATGCGCGGCTACGGCGAATCGACGCCGATGCCGCGCGAGTACGAATGGACGCTGGACAAGGTGATCGACGACTATTGCCGGTTGATGGACAGCCTCAGCATCGAGCGCTTTCACCTGGTCGCCGCCAAGATCGGCGGCACCATCGCCCGCGCCTTCGCCGCACGTTGTCCTGAGCGCATCATTTCATTGACCGTGGTCGGCACGCCGCAGGCGCTGCGGCCCGGTGCGAAACAGATTCCCGCACTGATCCAGGAATTCGAGACCAAGGGGGCCGAACACTGGGCGCGCCGCACCATGGCCGGCCGGTTGGGTGCACATTTCCCGGCTGCAGGCGTGGAGTGGTGGACGCAGTTCATGGGGCGCGCGCCGGTGTCGTCATTGATCGGTTTCAACCGCGGCATCAACTACGCCGACATCCGCGCCGACCTGCCGAAAATCAAATGCCCGACGCTGGTGATCACCACCGGGGAAAGCGGCCTCGGTACAGTGGAGCGCACACGGGAATGGCAGGAGCAGATTGCGGACTCCCGGTTGCTGGTGCTGCCGGGCAAGTCCTATCATGTGGCGGCCAGCGATGCGGCGGACTGTGCCAACGCAACATTGCGCTTCATGACGGAAGTCGTCCGGCGCCGGTAAATCCGCGACACGTCCCGCAATGGATGCCGGATCTGTACTCGCCTGGTCTGCACTGAAAATCCGGATTCCGGACGCGGTGCTGACCGCTGCGTGACACCTCATTACAATGACGGTGTTTCCGGAGGACGAGATTCATGCCTGCCGTAACCGCAACCCGGGGTTCAGGAAAATTTGACGTCGTGCCAGCCGACGCCGCGCTGGGCGCGGAGGTGCGCGGCGTCGACCTGACCACAATCAACGACGTGATGTTCCGCGGCTTGCATGACCTGTGGCTCGAACACCTGCTGCTGGTGTTTCGCGGTCAGCAGCTCGTGGCGCATGATCTGGTCAACCTGGTGCGGCGCTTCGGCACACCGGTGACCTCCTCCAACCTGCACAAGCGCGGTCTGGAAGAGCGCACCGCGAACCAGATGTTCAACCTGCCGCCGGAAGTGACCGTCGTCACCAGCCTGCGTGAAAACGGCAAGCCCGTCGGCATCCTCGGCGACGACGAAGTGGTGTGGCACTCGGATTTTTCATTCAAGGAAGCGCCCACCGCCGCACACATGCTGCTCGCCGTTGCCCAGAGGATATTGCCGCCATTGCGCTGTTTCTGGCGTCCGATGATTCGCGCATGATCACCGGCACCACCATCGCCGCCGACGGCGGGCGGTCGTCCTACCTGAAAGTCTATGTCGGCGGGAGCTGAATCGGACATAGTCAGGGCTGTCACGCATAACACGTCCAACTGGAGGGCACATGATCGATCGCATTGAAATTTTTGTAACCAGGCTGCCCGTGCGCCTCAAGCGCGTTTTTTCCAGCGGCGTTTACGACACCGGCCCTGCGGACAGCCTGCTGGGCAAACCCGTGCTCGTCAAAATTTACGCCGACGGCGTGGTCGGCATGGCGCAGATCCGGCCGATCAGCCCCGGCCACTTCGTCGCCGACACCACGCAGAGCGTGGTCGCCGCGATCAAGGAAATCTACGGCCCGTCGCTCATCGGCAAATCGATATTTGATATCGAAGCCATCAACGAAATGTTCGACAAGCGCCTCGCCGGCAATCCGGCAGCGCGCGCCGTGCTCGACATCGCCGTGCGCGACGCCATGGGCAAGGCGCTGAACACCCCTCTCTACAACCTGATCGGCGGCTGCTGCCAGCCGCGCATCCCGCTCGAGTGGTCGGTGAGCATGGACGACGACGTGCGGGTCATCATCGCCGAGGGCCGGCGCGCCGTTGAAGAATTCGGCATCAGGGTGCTGTGCCTCAAAATGGCCGACCGTCGCGGCTGGCGCCAGGACGTCACCAACTTCGCCGCGGTGCGCGCCGCATTGGGCGACGACATCATGATCGGCATCGACCCCAACACCGGCTGGACGCTCGGCGATGCGCTGCTCGCCATCAAAGAGATCATCCCGATGGGCCTGGGCTACATCGAGCAGCCGGTGGCCCGCCGCGACCTGCACGGCATGGCTGAAATCCGCCGCGCCGCGGGCGGCGTGCCGGTAATGGCTGACGAAGGCATTTTCACGCTGCAGGATGCCTGGGCGCATGCCGAAGCCAAAGCCGTCGATGCGTTCTGCATCAAGCTCTACAAGATCGGCGGCATCACGCCCGCCAAGAAAATCGCCGCCGTTGCCGAGGCCGCCAACATCCAGTTGAACTGCGGCGGACTCGCCGAGCAATCACAGCTCGAAGCCGCCGCCGGCGCGCATTTCTATTGCAGCGTGCCGCTGTCGCGCATGATGGGCGCCGCGGAATTCGTGAAAGGCCTGAATGCCACGGCCAAAGACCCGCTGTGCCCCGAAAGCGATTTCAAAATCATCGACGGCCATGTGAATGTGCCGACCGGGCCGGGCCTCGGCGTCACCATCGACGAGAAGGCGCTGAAGGCCAATACGCTGCTCCACGAGAAAGTCGGCTAGGCGGGCTGCGCGGCACCGCCGCCGGGTCTACCTGTTTATTTACCTGCCGCTGGTGGGCACGTAGTCGTCCGGCGCGCCGGGCGGAATCGGCGGATGGCGTTTGAGGCTGTCCCGGAAATCATCGATCATGCGCCGGAAGGGTCCGCGCACCCAGCCGCATTCCGTGCTGACTTCGGTTTCTTCTTTCGGATCGCGCGTCACATTGAATATCCACGGCGTTTCCAGATGGATCGGACCGGTGTTCGGTTCCGGTTCCCAGACCATGTGCATTTTCCAGTCGCGCCACTTGGCCGCGCGCATTTCCTGCTTGATGTAGAACACGAAACCTTCGCGGTTGGATTTCTCCTGTTTGCCCAGAAAGAAATCCAGCTGATCGACGCCGTCGATCGGACGATCATTGGGCACTTCGGCACCGGCGACGCGGGCGAGGGTGGAGTAGAGATCGGTAATGTGCACGATTTCGTTGCTGACACGTTTCGGTGCAATTTTTCCCGGCCAGCGCACCATGAACGGTACGCGCAACGACCCTTCCATTGAGGTGTGATACGTCCCGCGCCACATGCCGGCAGTGCCTCGCCAGGGGCGTCGAAACTCGGGGCCGTTGTCGCTGCCAAAAAAGAACACGGTGTTTTCAGCGATGCCCAGGGCCTCGACTGCATCGAGTACCTGCCCGACGTTGTAATCCATTTCCACTATCGAGTCGGCAAAATCCCCGGCCCCCGTTTTTCCGGCAAAGTCGTGGTGTGGCAGGGTCGGAAAATGCACCTGCGTGATCGGAACATAAGCAAAAAACGGCTGCTTGGCCTTGACCTGCCGGCGCATGAAATCGTTGGTGCGCGCAATCAAATCCGAATCGATGCGGCGGCGCATTTCAAGATCGTAGAGCGCGACATTGCGCGCGGGCTCGCCTTTGCGCCCCTCCATCACGTAAGGCAGGCTCACCACCGACGGATCGAAACCCGGTGCGGCGGTAAACATGCTCTCGTTGGTGGTGCGCGGAATGCCGTACCACTCGTCAAACCCGCGATCCTTGGGATAACGGCCCTCGCGGTCGCCCAGATGCCACTTGCCGTACATGCCGGTGGCGTAGCCGCGTGCAGCAAGCAATTGCGCGAGCGTGATTTCCCAAGGAATCAGTCCCTGCGGCAGCCCAGCGGGCACCGACTGCATGGCGCCGGTGCGGATCGGCATGCGACCGGTCATCAATGCGGATCGCGTCGGTACGCAATCGCTTTCGACGTTGAAGTTCAGGAAATGCAGACCTTCAGCGGCAAGTTGGTCAATGCGCGGCGTCGGCGCACCGCGCACGAGGCCGCCGTTGTAACAGCCCAGTTCGCCCCAGCCGAGATTGTCAGCGAGTATCAGTACGATGTTGGGTAACGAATTTTTCGCCATGACTTATTATTTCCCCATTCCTGCTTCCTTCGCCGCTTTTGCCCACACCGCCATTTCCGTTGTCATGCGTGCCGCCATTTCCTCGGGAGTGCCGCCTACAGGTTCCGTGGCGACGCTGAACAGGCGCTTCCCGACTGTCGGGTCGGCAAGTGCCTTGTTGTAGGCTGCAGACAACCGATTGATGATGTCATTCGGAGTCCCGGCCTTGCCCATGATGCCGAACCACTGCGTGATGTCGATCTCCGGGTAACCTACTTCCGCCAGCGATGGCACGTCGGGCAGGGCCTTGGAACGGTTCTTCGAGGTGACTGCCAGTAACTTGATGCGTCCGGACCGTGCATGCGGCACCACCGGGCTCGAACCCAGCACCGCGATGGGCACCTGTCCGCTGATCAGATCAATCACTGCCTGTCCGCCGCCCTTGTAGGGGACAGGGGTCAGTTTTGCCTTGGCCAGCTTGAAGAACAGCAGGCCAGCGAGCGCCTGCGTGCCGGTGGGAGACGAAATCGCATAGGCCACTTCGCCGGGCTGCGCCCTCGTGGATTTGACCATCTCGCCGATCGATTTCCAGCCCGGCGCCGGATGCACGGCGATGACAATCGGCTGGCTGACAAGAACGGCGATCGGCATCAG
>JANNHN010000181.1:0-9209 GCA_031404395.1 Betaproteobacteria bacterium | reverse complement strand
CTTGTTGCGCATCCTCGGAGTGCGAGTGCACGTGCACGGTGATCCGCCGCGTCGAACCCCGGGGCGCGCGGTGATGCTGGTCGCCAATCATGTGTCATGGCTGGACATTGTGGTCATCAATGCGGTGCTGCCGGTGCGGTTTGTTGCCAAATCCGAAGTGCGCGCCTGGCCGGTGATTGGCTGGCTGAGTGCAAAAGCCGGCACATTGTTCATCGAGCGGGCGCGGCGCCGGGATACGGCACGCATTACCGGGCTGGTGTCCGCCGCACTGCATGATGGTGATATATGTGCGGTTTTTCCCGAGGGTACGACGACGGACGGTTCGCGGGTGCTGCAGTTTCACAGCTCGCTGTTACAGCCGGCGCTGGTTGCCGGCGCGGATGTGCACCCGGTGGCACTGCGCTTCGAACGCGGCGATGGTGCACTTTGCACCGAAGCGGCCTACGTTGGTGACAAGACGTTGTGGTGCTCCCTGCAGTCAATCGCGGCGCAAGCGGTCATTCACGCCCATGCCTGGTTTCTCGATGCGGTGCCTGGAAAAAATGCGCGTCGCCGCGCGCTCACCGAAGCTGCGCGGCAGGCTATTGTTCGCTGCCTTGCGCGATAACGGATTCGCAACCGCACTGAAATACGCGGCGATCCTCCAACCGTACCGCAGTCAGCCGGCGACCCCATACACACCCGGTATCGAGTCCCAGCACATCCGCACGCAGCATCAGCCCCAGCGCGGCCCAGTGTCCGAAAATGACGGGCGTTTCGCGGCTGGCGCGTTCCGGTATATCGAACCACGGCAGATAACCCGCCGGCGCGTTTGTGAGCCCGGTCTTGTGCGTGAATTCCATATGGCCGGCGGCGGTACACAACCGCAACCGCGTCATGGCGTTGATGATGATGCGCAGCCGGTCATAACCGGCCAGATCGTCGCGCCACCGCGCCGGTTCGTTGCCATACATCCGGCGCAGAAATTCGCTGTGATCAGGATACTGCAGCGCGGCTTCAGCTTCGCACGCCAGCGACTGCGCCTGCGCGATGCTCCATTGCGGTAACAGTCCCGCATGCACCATCGCGTAACCGGCATCGACGTGCATCAGCCGCTGCCGGCGCAGCCAGTCCAGCAATTCGTCGCGATCCGGCGCATGGAGCAAAGCATCAAGTGTGTCTTCCGGGTGCGGTTCGCGCACGCCGGCGGCCACCACCAGCAAATTCAGGTCGTGATTGCCAAGCACGGTGACAGCGCGATCACCGAGCCCTTTGACGAAACGCAGCACTTCCAGCGAACGCGGACCGCGATTGACCAGATCACCGACCAGCCATAACTGGTCGTGCGCCGGATCGAACGCGACAGTGTCGAGCAGTCGTCGCATTTCGTCATAACAACCCTGGATATCGCCAATCGCATATGTTGCCATGTGCGTCAATCATGCATATCCGGGAAATCGATGAAACAAAAAAGGCGCAGGGTCGCTGCGCCTTTTTTGCGCATCAGCAGCGTGTTACCTGGCGAGTCCAGCAAGGTAGTCAACCGCAGCCTTTATGTCAGCGTCTGCAAGCGAAGCGTTACCACCTTTAGGAGGCATGGCGCCTTTGCCCTTCATTACGTTTGTATACAACGCATCCTTGCCCGCTTTCAGCCTCGGCGCCCACGCGGCTTTGTCGCCGGCCCTGGGGGCTCCGGCGACACCCGTTGCATGGCACGCGGTGCAGCTCGCGTCGTAGATGCTTTTGCCTTTGGCAGTATTGCTGCTTGCGTTCGGCGCTGCTGCGGTCGGTACGGTAGCGACTGTCGCAGTGGCCAGCGCGGGGGTCGCCGCCGGTGCTGCGGGTTCCTTCAGGCTGCCGCCGGACTGGTTGGCCATGTAGACGATCGCGCGCGCAATCTCGACATCGGTCAGATCGGGGTTACCACCGCGCGCCGGCATCTGGCGGATGCCCTTGACGGCGTTTGTGGTGAGGACATCAATCCCTCGAATCGTCAGCTTGCCCCAAGCTCCGACGTCACCGATTTTCGGCGCATTGAGAGCGCCGGTGGCATGGCAGGCTGAGCAGGCAGCCTCGACCACCGACTTGCCGCTGCGTATTTCCTGAACTCCGCCCGCTGCGGTCACCACGACTGTGCCGGCTGGCTTGATGCGCTGCGCGATTGCTTCCTCGCTGGTGGCGGTTGGGGCAGCGGACTTTTTGCTGCCAGTGGCGAGCTGGGCCAGCATCACGATGACGATCACCGGGACCATGAACGAGAGCACGACAACGATGACCAGTTGTTTCGGAGTCTTGATCAGGGAAATGTGTTCCGGAGTGTGATTTTCGCTCATGCGATATCCTGGAGCCGCAAGAAAGCGCGGATTATATCGGCATTACCGTGCCCGGTAAAACTGCTGCCAGGAGCGGCATGTTAGAATTTGCACTACAACGCGCCCGTAGCTCAGCTGGATAGAGTACTGCCCTCCGAAGGCAGGGGTCGGACGTTCGAATCGTCTCGGGCGCGCCATTTTCATACCCGCACGCCAGCCTGGTTTCCTCCCCCCATGCCCCCACCCGCAGCCTGCGATGTCCTGATCGTCGGTGGCGGTCATAACGGCCTGACCTGCGCCTGTTATCTGGCTGCGGCCGGCCTCAAGGTGCGCGTACTCGAACGCCGCGCCATCGTGGGCGGTGCAGCGGTGACCGAAGAGTTTCATCCCGGTTTTCGCAATTCCACGGCGAGCTACACGGTGAGCCTGCTCAATCCGCAGGTCATCCGCGATCTGCGATTGAACGAACACGGCCTGCGCATACTCGAGCGGCCGATCTCGAATTTTCTGCCGCTGTCCGACGAGACCTATCTTAAAGTGGGCAGTTCACTGGCGGCGACGCAGGCCGAAGTCGCGCGGTTTTCCGCCGCCGATGCCGACCGGCTGCCCGGGTATTACGCAATGCTGGAGCGCGTGGCTGATGTGTTGCGCGAGTTGTCGCTGGAAACACCACCGAATGTCGGCGGCGGCGTTGGCGACTTTTTTGCGGCAATCAAAACCGCACGCCGTTTCAAAAAACTCGACATGGCGGCACGCCGCGATGTGCTGGATCTGTTTACCAAAAGCGCCGGCGATCTGCTCGACGCCTGGTTCGAGTCGGCGCCGATCAAGGCTGCGTTCGGTTTCGACGCTATCGTCGGCAACTTTGCCAGCCCGTATGCGCCGGGCACGGCCTATGTGCTGCTGCACCACGTGTTCGGCGAAGTCAACGGCAAACGCGGCGTCTGGGGCCATGCCGTCGGCGGCATGGGGGCCATCACGCAGGCGATGGCTGCCGAGGCGCGCGTGCGCGGCGTGCATATCGACACCGGCGTCGAGGTGGTCAATGTTTGCATTGATTCCCGCGGCGCACAGGGCGTGCAGCTGAAGGACGGGCGGGTGATTGAAGCGCGTTGCGTGGTGGCCAACGTCAATCCCAAGCTGCTGTACCTGAATCTGATCGACGCACCCGTGCTCGACCCCGAATTCCTGCGCCGCATCCGCGGCTGGAAATGCGCCTCGGCGACTTTTCGCATGAACGTTGCATTGCGTGAACTGCCGGATTTCAAATGCCTGCCGGGGACCGCGGCGGCGCAACACCATCAATCGGGCATCATCATGGCGCCGTCGCTGGCATACATGGAACAGGCCTATTTCGATGCGCGCTCTTATGGATGTTCGCGCGCACCGGTGGTCGAGATGCTGATTCCATCGACGGTCGATGATTCGCTGGCGCCGCCGGGGCGGCATGTGGCAAGCCTGTTCTGCCAGCATTTCAGCCCTGATCTGCCTCAAGGGCTGACCTGGGACGGCATTCGCGAAGATGCGGCCGATCATGTGATCGACACCGTGACGCGGTATGCACCCAATTTCAGGGATGCAGTGATTGCCAGAAAAATCCTGTCGCCGCTGGATCTCGAGCGTGAATTCGGACTGATCGGCGGCGACATTTTTCATGGCGCGCTGACGCTGGATCAGTTGTGGACGGCGCGGCCGGTGCTGGGTTATGCCGATTACCGCACGCCGGTAAACCGGCTGTACATTTGCGGTGCGGGCACCCATCCCGGCGGTGGCGTAACCGGATTGCCGGGTCGTAACGCGGCGCGCGAGATTGTCCGCGATTTCAAGCGCGGCAGAATGAAGGAGAAGGACGCGTGAGCAGGCGTCTGCTGTCCGCGCTGTTGCTGGCGGCTTGTCTTGCGGGTTGCGGCGACAAGACGCCGCGCCTGGACAAGCTGGGTGCCACCGACGTCATCGTGGCGTTCGGCGACAGCCTGACCTATGGTACTGGAGCCAAGGCCGAGGAGAGTTATCCGGCCGTACTCGAACAGATGATCGGCCGCACCGTGGTACGCGCCGGCGTGCCCGGCGAAGTGACTGCGGGTGGTCTGAATCGATTGCCCGGCGTGCTCGATGAACACCGGCCGCGGCTGGTGATCGTCTGCCTCGGCGGCAATGACATGCTGCGCAAAGGGTCGCCTGCAAACATTGAAGCCAACCTGCGCGAAATTCTGAAGACCATCAAGGCGCGCGGCGCGGATGCCATGCTGGTTGGCGTGCCGGCACCGGGGCTGATTACCAGTGCGCCGAAGTTTTACGAAAAGCTGGCGCAGGAATTCAGCATCCCGTACGAGAGCAAGATTGTCACCAGCGTGCTCTATAAACCCGAACTCAAATCCGATCCCATCCATCCCAATGCCGCGGGGTATCGCAAAATGGCCGAGGCGATTGCCGGGCTGCTGCGCGATGCCGGTGCGCTCTGAGATATGACTGCAATGAAACTATCAGCCCGGCGATTGACGACCATCATGTGTCTGGCCGAAATCCTGTCGATGACCGGCTTCGCTGCATATACCACGCTGCTGCCGCAGTTGCAGCGCGAATGGGGGTTGTCCAATTCCGAGGCCGGCGCCATCAGCGGCTTCATGTTTGCGGGTTACATGGTTTCGGTGCCGGTGCTGACCAGCCTTACCGACCGCATCGATTCGCGACGGATTTATCTGATGGCCTGCATCATCGGCAGTATCGGCGCCACTGCATTTGCGCTGTTCGGGCAGGGGTTCTGGAGCGCAGCGTTTGCGCAGTTCCTGATCGGCGCGGCGCTGGGCGGCACCTATATGCCGGGTCTGAAAGCGCTGACGGATCATCTGGAGGGTGCGGCACAGTCGCGCGCTACCGCGTTTTACACGGCAAGTTTCGGCCTCGGTTCGACGGTCTCCATCCTGATCGCGGGCAAACTTGGCGCGAGTCATGACTGGCACTGGGCGTTCTGGTTTGGCGCAATCGGACCGGTGCTCGCCGGCATCATCGTCACGCTGGCGATCCCGCTGGGGCGGGTGCGCGCACGCGAACATCACACCGCGGCGCTGCTTGATTTCCGGCCGGTATTGCGTAACCGCAAGACGTTGCCTTACGTCATCGGCTACGCGGCGCATAACTACGAACTGTTCGGCCAGCGCACCTGGATGGTGGCGTTTCTGGTGTTCTGCGCCAGCCTGCAGCCGGAGTATGCGCCGATGATACTCAGTGCGGCCACACTGGCCGCGATCATCAATGTGCTGGGGCCGGTATTCAGCGTTACCGGTAACGAGCTTGCCATCCGCTTCGGTCGCCAACGCATCATTTTTCTGTTCATGACGTTGTCCGGAACAATCGCCTGCCTGATCGGTTACACCGCTGCCTGGCCTTGGTACATTGTTGTGCTGCTGATGATGGTGCATTACGGGGCCATGCTCGGCGATTCCGCTGCACTGACTTCAGGTGCGATCGCCAGCACGCCACCGGAAATGCGGGGATCGATGATGGCGGTGTATTCCTTCTTCGGTTTCAGTACCGCATTCCTCGCGCCACTGGTGTTTGGGATGACACTGGATCTCGCGGGCGGCAATCAAAGCATCACCGCGTGGGGCCTGGCTTTTGCCAGCATCGGCATCTTCGGCGCACTGTCCCCCCTCGCGCGCCGTCTGCTGTGGCCGGCTCGTGCCGGCGCTCCCGGCGGCTGACCGCGGGTCAGAGGGGCCGCTTGATGGTCAGCGCGAAGCGCATGTAATTCAGCAACTTTTCCGATGCAGCGTGCGTCTCATCGGCGTAGCCGCGCCAATGCCGCGACAATCAGTTTGCAGATTACATTGATGCCCTACTTTATGGGATTACCATAAGTTGCCTCGGGTCTCTTCTTGACCGGAATTGGTAACGGCTCTGTCGTCTTGCAGTCGATGAAAGGCGCGGTTGATGTGGGCGGCAACAGCATCGATGTCGCGTGCGGTCAGCACGGAGCGCCATGCCGGCATAGACGTATCCCGGATGCCGTCGCGGATGGCGTTCACCAGGCGCGTGCGTGTAATGCCCTTCATCACTGCCCCCGACGTCAGGTTGGGCGGGTGTGGCTCAAGGAACTTGCCCATCGTGCGGCGTAGCCGGGTTGACCCCCGTCGACGGCAGTGGACGATATTCCTCAGCTTTATCATGGCCACCGTAGTGCTCGACAGCCTGCCAGGTGTCGCCCTGGGCGGTGACGCGGCTACGGTCATGGCAACTGATGCAGGCGCGCATGAACAGTGCCCGGCCCTGCTGGTCGTGCGCGGACAACTCGTCCACGGGGCGGTCCAGTGCAATAGCACCGGTCGCAAAGGCAAATGCATTGCGGTATCGGTCATGGTCGGGCCAGCCATTTTGTGCAGTGTGGTAATGCGTATTGGGCGCCTTGGCCGTAATGAATTCATTACGCACAAAATCCGCCACAGCCAGGATGTCCTGTTCCGGCAGAATGCCGTGGAACCCCTTCATAGCGGTGCCGGCGCGACCTTGGGAAATTGTTTCCTTGAGTGCTGTGGTGCTGGCGGCTCCGGCGGCAAGCGCGGTGAAATCGCTGGGTTTGCGATCCATGTAGGTTGCTGCCAGAGTGCGTGCATCGCCGGAGTAGCCGTGGCAAAAATAGCAACGGAAGTTATAGATCTTGCGACCGCGCTCATGCCACGCGGCGACGGTTTCCGTGCTTGCTGTCGAAGCCTGCCTGCCTGAACTGTCGGTACAGGCAGTGCCGGCGAGCAGCACCAGCAGTGCCATCAGGCGGATCATTTTGTGCTCTTGGATGCGACCGCAGAAGGGTGGATGAATTGTTGAAACACATATTCCGCGACGTCAGTAATTTCCTGGTCGGACAGCACCTTGTTCCACGCTGGCATATCGGTGCCGACGCGCCCCGCGCTGATGCCTGCGAATAGTGCGGGGCGGTTGAGCGTCGAGCGTGCAGTTGCGTCCACAAAAGCGCGCGGCTTAGGCATGATGAAATAGGCGCGCGGATTCTGCCCGTCGCCTTTGGTGCCATGGCAGGTGGCGCAGTTCGCGTTGTAGAACGTGCGGCCTGCGGCCGGGTTGCCGGTGAGTTTGTTGGGGAATGGCAGATTCATGGCAATTGTCGCGGGTGCCGCAGTTGCCGGTGTCGTCGTGGCCGCACCGTGCGCGCTGGTGCCGGAAATGCCGGGCACCGATGGCAGCATGAACGCAGCGCGGACGTAATCAACTACCGCATTGATATCCTGGGTGCGCATTTGCTTGCCGAAACCCGCCATCGCAGTGCCGGGAATGCCGCCGCGCACGGCATTCACCATGCGCTCGCGCGTCAGGACGGCAGCGCTCGCGGGATCGCCGAAATCGCGCGGCGGTTTCACCGTGCCTGGCTTGGCCAGCAGTGAGGCCCGGCCGTTTTCGCCATGACAGGATGCGCAGTTCTTTTCGTACAGTGCCTTGCCCGGGTGTTGCGATAGTGCTGCTGTGCGCATGAAATTAACGCGGATATAGTCGGAGAGTTCGGCAATCTGCTCGTTCGTCAGTTGCGTACGCCAGCCGGTCATCGCCGTGCCGGGTTTGCCGTTGGCGATGATGGTGATCATCGTCTCGCGGTTCAGCTCTCGCGCAGCGGACGGGGTCGTGAAATCACGCGGCGGCGGGTTCAGGCTGTTGCGTGCCCGGCTCCGCCCATCGCCGCGGTCGCCGTGGCAGACCGAGCAATAGTTGTGATAGATGACTTCCGGAGAGGACTTGGACCGGCTCGGTGCCGATGCGTCTGCGGCCAGCCCATGCTGGCCTGCGGCGAGCAGGAGAGGGATGGACAGGACGAGGAGCCAATTATGCATTTGGGTGAATTCCGGTTGAGCGTGATCAATGAAAGTAAGCAAAAAATCAAATGAGAAAAACGCGCAAAAAAGTGAGCAAGAAATATTCCCAGAGCGCCGACGGAATCTGGTGATGGCATGTGCTTTGCTTTGAACCGAGCCTGCGTGTCGTACGCCAAAGGTGCACTGTAGTTGGATGCAGTGCGCGTTTCAACAGGATTGCATCAACACTATCAGGAGATCGAAATGAAATTGCACTACATTCATGCTCAGCGCCGTCGTGGCGTTGTCGGCCATTGCGGTAATGGCGGCGGATGGCAAGGAAATTTACACCAAGACCTGCGTGGTTTGTCATGCCACGGGCGTGGCTGATGCGCCGAAACTGGGGGACAAGGCCGCTTGGGCGCCACGCGCCAAACTGGGCCAGGATGCGCTGATCGCTTCCGTCATCAAGGGTAAAGGCGCCATGCCGCCCAAAGCCGGCAACGCGAACCTGTCAGACGCAGATATCAAGGCTGCCGTGGGGTATCTGCTCGGGCAAGCCAAGTAGATGAGCCAATTGCGGGCGCTCCGGCGCCCGCCTTATGTTTCCCGGGTTTGGGAATGATTGTCGCGCCGCGAAAGAAAAGTAATGTTTTAAAATCAAATAGTTACCGGGTAGTGATGGCATCCGTCGGTTGGTGCGGGGAGGGCTGCTGGTGATAGTATGCGCAGCATGATACTGAGGCTTGGTAACACCGGTTTTTTTGTCCTGTGCGGGCTGGCACTGGCCGTGATGATCGGCGTCGCCGGCTGCGCGGCGCCACCGCAACAGAAGACTGTCCTCGCGCCGATCGCATTTCCTCCCCCGCCGGACGAGGCGCGCTTTTTTTACGAACGGACGTTTTACTCGAGTGCTGATATTGTCGCGGCAGAGCCGGGTTCCAGCTTCCGTCGTCTGATCACCGGTCAGGATCGGTCCGGCGGCGAGGGCTTTGCAAAGCCCTATGCCGTGGCGGTGCGGGCGGGGCGGATCTATGTCTCCGATTCGGTCGAGCGCTTCATCAAGGTGCTCGACGTGCCGAGCGGACGGTTCTACCGTATTGGTGATGAGGGCGCAGGGCAG
>JANNHN010000180.1:0-5425 GCA_031404395.1 Betaproteobacteria bacterium | reverse complement strand
CAGCGGTCGCGCCGTCGTCAACCACGCGCCTGCCGCCGATCCGGCATTGTTCGGTGATTTCCAACTGGATGACGGCACGCCGGTGAAACCGGCATTCCAGTTGCTGCTGGAGCGCGTCAAGGAATACACGCCGGAATGGGCCGAGGAAATTACCGGCATACCGGCTGCGCGCATCCGTCGCCTGGCGCATGAAATGGGGATTACCGCGCGCGACCAGAAAATCGAACTGCCGATTGCCTGGACTGATTCATGGGGAGTCGAGCACGAAACGGTGACCGGTAACCCCGTAGCCTTTCACGCGATGCGCGGCCTGGCGGCGCACTCCAACGGTTTTCACACCATACGCACGCTGGCGATCCTGATGTCGTTGCTGGGCACCATCGACCGGCCCGGCGGATTCCGCCACAAGGCGCCGTTTCCACGGGCCATTCCGCCGCTGGCCAAGCCGCCGAAAGGTCCTGAAGCCGTGCAGCCGGACACGCCGCTCGCCGGACTGGCGCTGGGCTGGCCGGCGGGTCCCGATGATCTGTTTGTTGATGCCGACGGCGACCCGGTGCGCATCGACAAGGCATTCTCCTGGGAGTACCCGCTGGCCGTGCACGGCATGATGCACAACGTCATCACCAATGCCTGGCGCGGCGACCCATACCCGATTGATACGTTGATGATATTCATGGCGAACATGGCATGGAACTCGACCATGAACACCGTCGAAGTGCGCAACATGCTCAATGACCGCGATGCGCAGGGCGAGCACAAGATCCCGTTTATCATCGTCTGCGACGCATTTCAATCGGAGATGACGGCGTTTGCCGATCTGGTGCTGCCCGATACCACTTATCTTGAGCGTCACGACGCGATGTCCATGCTCGACCGGCCGATTTCGGAATTCGACGGTCCGGCGGATTCAGTGCGGATTCCGGTGGTGCCGCCCAAGGGCGAGTGCAAACCGTTCCAGGAAGTGTTGATTGAACTGGCGTCGCGGCTGAAATTTCCCGCGTTTGTCACTGCGGACGGCCGGCGCAAGTACCGCGACTATCCGGATTTCATCGTCAACTATGAAACCGAGCCGGGATCGGGCATCGGTTTTCTTGCCGGCTGGCGCGGTCGCGGTGGTGAAAAATTCATGATCGGCGAGCCCAATCCGCGGCAATGGGAAATGTACGAAAAGAACAACTGCGTCTTTCACCATGTGCTGCCGCGCTCCTACCAGTACATGCGCAACTGGAATCAGGGCTATCACGAATGGGCGCAGCGCACCCGGCTGCGGCGCTACGCGGATCCCATCGTGATCCAGATTTATTCCGAGGTACTGCAGAAATTCCGCCTCGCTGCGCAGGGCAAGGGTGATTCGCCGCGGCGACCGCCGGCGCATTTGCGTGAACGCATTGAAACTTATTTTGATCCCCTGCCGTTTTATTACGCGCCGCTGGAAGTGCAGGCCACGGACGCCGCGCGTTATCCGCTGGCGGCGATTACCCAGCGGCCGATGGCGATGTACCACTCATGGGATTCGCAGAATGCCTGGTTGCGCCAGATACATACTCATAACTATTTGTTTATAAACAATAAAACGGCATCCGCTCAGGGCATTGCCGATGGTGACTGGATCTGGGTCGAGTCCATGCATGGACGCGTGCGTTGTCAGTGCCGCTACAGCGAAGCCGTGGAACCGGGAACGGTGTGGACATGGAATGCCATCGGCAAGGCGCAGGGTGCGTGGCATCTGGCGCCGGATGCCAACGAGGCGCGGCAAGGGTTTTTGCTGAACCATGTGATCGCCGAAGAATTGCCGGCAGCCGGCGGTCGGCGGATTTCCAACTCCGATCCGGTAACCGGGCAGGCGGGGTGGTACGACGTGCGCGTGCGCATCCGCAAGGCTGATGCCGGGGAGCCTGCGGAAACTTCGCCGCAGTTTGCGGCAGTGCCGGCGGCGCCGGGTACCAATCGTGTGCGTCGGTTGTGGCAGGCGTTTGTGGCCGGGAACGGAGATCACAAATGACGCAATTAACTGAGCGGGAGCGTTCGCGATGACCCGGCTCGCCAGGAAGGAGTGCTCGCGATGACCCAGCTCGCGTTGGTCATTGATTTAAACGTCTGCGTCGGCTGCCATGCCTGCGTGACCAGTTGCAAGGAATGGAACACGTCCGGCGCAGCGGGCTTCATGTCGGATGACAATCCTTATGACCGTGACCCCACCGGCACATTTTTCAATCGTGTGCAGACCTTCGAGGTCGGCGAATTTCCCGACACGCAGACGGTACATTTCCCCAAATCCTGCCTGCACTGCGAAGATCCGCCCTGCGTGCCGGTGTGTCCGACCGGCGCCAGTTACAAGCGCCCGGAAGACGGCATTGTGCTGGTCGATTACGACAAATGCATCGGCTGCAAATACTGTGCATGGGCCTGCCCGTACGGCGCGCGCGAAATCGACGAACACCAGAAAGTCATGAAAAAGTGCACGTTGTGCGTGGACCGCATTTACGACGAGAAGCTGCCGGAGGCTGAGCGCAAGCCGGCCTGCGTGCTGGCCTGCCCGACCAATGCGCGGCTCTACGGCGACATACACGACGAGGAATCAGTGGTGTCGAAAGCGATCCGCGAGAACGCCGGTTATGCGTTGATGCCGGAGTGGGGTACGCAACCGGCCAATCATTATCTGCCGCGGCGCAAGACCGAGATGCGCATCCACGAAGACGAACTGGAGCGCGCAGCGAATCCGCTGAAGATCGACGGCCGTTTGCCCAAGCCCGGCGTCAAGGATCCGTCGCTGGACGACGTGACGTCATGGTAGCAGCGATGAAGGGTACAGCATGATGCGCGATTACCGGGGATTTGGTTTTCCGTTCTGCACTCTGTACTCTGCACTCATCACTGTCTTCTCATGAATCCCGCATTTTCAGTCATCCTGCTGACAACGCTGATCGGTGCCGGACAGGGCTTGTTCCTGGCGCTGTTTGTCGTCGAGGCACGCGTCGCGGCGGGATTGCTGGCAGCGCCTTCGACCGCTTTTTACTGGACCGGCAGCGCGATCGCGGTAATGTTGCTTGCGGCGGGTTTGCTGGCGTCGTTTTTTCACCTCGGGCATCCGGAGCGCGCCTGGCGCGCCGCCGCCATGTGGCGCACCTCATGGCTGTCGCGCGAAGTCATCGTGTTGCCGGCGTTCATGGCTGCAGTGACGGCTTACGGTTGGGCGCATTACCAGGGGTTTTCCGGCACGCTGCTGCTCGGCACAGCAGGCGCGGCCCTGTGCCTCGCGCTTTTTCTGTGTACGGCGATGATCTACGCCTGCATCAAATTTCTGCAGGAATGGGCGACGCCGCTGACGCTGGTTAATTTCACCCTGCTCGGATGCGCGTCCGGCGTGACGCTGGCCACCGCGCTGGCGGCCTGGCGTGATGAGCCGGGCACTTTCATTATCGGGGTATGGGCAATTGTGTTGACGGTAGCGGGGCTGGTGACTCGCGCAGCGTCGCTGTGGCGCAATGCGCAACTGAAGCCGCATTCCAGTCTGCAGACAGCCATCGGCATCAAACACCCACGCATCGTGCAGAAAGCGCAGGGATCCATGGGCGGTTCGTTCAATACCCGTGAGTTTTTCCACGGCAAGGCGCCGGGCACGCTGCGCGCGGTGAAGTGGATATTCCTGCTGTGTGCGTTTGTGATTCCGGTGGCGTTGCTGGCGACCGGAATGACGGCAAATTCTCCGGCGCTGCTGTTGTTTGCCTTCGTTGTCCAATTCTGCGGGTTGATTGCCGAGCGCTGGTTTTTCTTCGCCCAGGCGAATCATCCGCAGAATCTCTATTACCAGACTGTTTCCTGATCGTTACGTGCGGCGCAGACGCGTCATTGATCCGGTCAGATGCGGGGTGGGGTGTGTCTGCTGCTGAAAAGCGCGCTGCCGGGGTTCGGCTCCGTTGCGCTAGCTCGCGGCCTGCGCCATCACAACCGGCGTGGTGATACTGGTTTCCACAGCACGCTTCATGGCGTCGAACAACGACGGCGGGCTCGCGCGCACACAGACCTGATCCTGGGTCATGGTGTGCGACAGCAATTTGACCAGCGCATAGACGGCGCAAATCTGCGGCGTCGGCGTTTGTGTCAATTCGGCGAGCTCGATCACCGAGCCGACCAGTGCGTCGATTTCAGGGTCGCGCCCGGCCTCTACATCCTGCAGCATCGAGGTCTTGTGCTTGCCGATTTTTTCGGCGCCGGCAATGCGCTTGTCCAGGGGCACGCGGAATTCGACGCCGAGCTTGTGACCGACGGCCTGCGCTTCCAGCATCATGGTTTCGGCAAGATTGCGCGACAGCGGGAACTGACACAGATCGACCAGCGTGGCATGGGTCAGGGCACTGATCGGATTGAACGACAAGTTGCCCCACAGCTTGAGCCAGATTTCGTTGCGGATGCCGGTGAGGATCGGTGATTTCATGCCGGCGCCGACAAACAGGTCGGAGATTGCCTTGATACGCGGCGTTTCGGTTCCGTCGAGTTCGCCCAGCGGGAAGCGGTTGCCTTCGATGTGGCGGATGACGCCCGGTGAAGCAATGGTCGCAGCCGGATAAACCACACAGCCGATGATGCGCGCGGGATCGATCGTGGCCGCAATTTTGCCGTGCGGATCCGCGGTGCGCACGATCTGTCCTTCATGTTCGCCGCCATGGCGCTGGAAATACCACCAGGGTATGCCGTTCTGCATGGGGATCAGCACTGTGTCGTCGTGGAACAGGGCGGGCAATTCGTCGACGATGGCTTCAACCTGATGAGCCTTGACGCCGAGAATGACGAGGTCGTGTTGTCCGGCGTCGCGGATGGAGTCGGTGGCGCGCAGATCGCGCGCAATCTTGCGCGTGCCGTCTTCCATGATCAATTCGAGACCGCGAGCGCGAATAGCCGCCAGATGCGCACCGCGTGCGCATACGGTGACGTCATGGCCTGCCTCAGCAAACTGCACCGCCAGGTAACCGCCTACGGATCCCGCGCCCACGACGCAAATTTTCATGCTGCGCTCCTGTTAGTGGTTTTACTGCTGTGCAGCATCTACCGTTAGGATCATAATTTTAATGCCGCTATGCAACATATAATCAAATAAATTCATCTTTGTCTATAGAAAAATTATACTACTTAGATAATAAAATAAGACTGTTACCTGTAAAAACAGGCTATTAATATTTTATATAGTGAAATTCAATAATTTATGATGCCTTTTGCTTGGCCATATCATTAATTACTTAAATACTTGAATTTTTAGGAATATTCATTTTTTTTGTGCGCAGCATAATCGCTGATTCTGTCGGCTATACATGCTCTTATGCGTTATCGTTAGCCACATGGGTATCCATTAAGGAGCGGCATTTGAGGAGATTATTCGGCGCGGTGTTATTGCTCACGGCGGCACTGCCGGTGGCGGCCCAGGGCAAGA
>JANNHN010000179.1:0-5283 GCA_031404395.1 Betaproteobacteria bacterium | reverse complement strand
GTCGCGACAAACGCCATTTCACGGTCGTAATCGATCTGTGTAAAACGCTGCAGCATCATCGGCGTCAGTTCGCGCAGCGTGTCCATGAAACGGAAACGACGGCTCTGCGGGGAGAGGCTGCGCACAAACGCCTGCTCGATTTCGGCATCTTCAGGGCGGATCGGCCGCAGTGTGACGGTTTCCCCTTCCCGCGGCTGCCAGGTGGTCACCAGATACGCCGGGTAGGGATGGATGGCCATGTGGTCGTAACGCCCGCGCACCGGCGTGTATTCGCCGACGACGACGCGTGCGTCCACCACGATCGCGCCATTTTCATCGACGATCAGCGGATTGATGTCGAGCTCTTCGATCCACGGCAGTTCGCAGACCATTTCGGACACCCGCAGCAGCACTGACTCCAGCGCCGCAAAATCGACGGGGGGCATTTTGCGGAATGCTCCCAGCAGTTTCGACACGCGCGTGCCGCGGATCAGCTCCGCAACGAGGTAGGCATTGAGCGGCGGCAGCGCCACCGCGCGATCCCGGTGCACTTCGACGGCAATGCCGCCGGCACCGAACGCGATCGCCGGACCGAACACCGCATCGCGGATCACGCCGACCATCAGTTCGCGGCCGTTGAGGCGGACCACCATCGGCTCGACGGCGACGCCGGTGATGCGCGCCTGCGGCCGGTGACGCGCCACGTCATCGACAATCTGCTGATAACCGGCGCGCACCGCTGGCGCGTCATGCAGATTGAGCAGCACGCCGCCGACATCGGTCTTGTGGGTGATGTCCGGCGAATCAATTTTGAGCGCCACCGGGTAGCCCAATTCGCCGGCAATCCGCGCGGCCTCGTCGGCGCTGTGCGCAGCCACGGTTTTCACCACCGGCATGCCAAAGGCCGCCAGCAGCGCCTTCGATTCGATTTCGTTGAGCACGCTGCGCTTTTCAGCCAGCGCCGTCTCGATGATCAGCCGCGCCGCGGCCACGTCCGGCGGCGAGTGCATGGCCAGCGGTCCGGGCGTCTGCAGCAGCGTCTGTTGATTACGATAAAACGCAGACAAATGCGCAAACATCTCGACCGCCGGGTCGGGTGTGCGAAACACCGGTATGCCGGCATCGGCAAAGCGCTGGCGGCCGGCGGCAACTCCGGCTTCACCCATCCAGCAGGCGAGCACCGGCTTCGAGCGCCCGCGCGCCACTTCGATCACCGCATCAGCAACCTGCGTCGGCTCGGTCATCGCCTGCGGCGTCAGCACCACCAGGGCGCCATCGACATTCGCATCGTCAAGGCAGGCGGCTACGACGGCACGGTAACGTGCTACATCGGCGTCACCGATCAGATCGACCGGATTACCGTGCGACCAGTTCGCCGGCAACGCGGCCTGCAGCGCCTGCAGCGTGTTCTGCGACAATTCTGCGAGCGGGATGCCGAGGTCGGCGGCACGGTCGGCGGCCATCACGCCGGGGCCGCCGCCGTTGGTAATGACCACCAGCCGGTCGCCACGCGGCCGCACACGGGCCGACAACGCCTGCGCCGCCGCCACCAGATGACCGATGGTAGTCACCCGCACTACGCCGGCACGGCGGATCGCAGCATCGAACACATCGTCGGCGCCGACAATGGCGCCGGTATGCGACACCGCGGCGCGCGAACCCACCGGATGCCGCCCCACTTTCATCAGGATCACTGGTTTCACCCGGGCCGCGGCGCGCAGGCTGGAAATAAACCGCCGCGCATCACGCACGCCTTCGATATAGAGCAGGATGTGTTCGGTGCGCGGGTCGTTAACGAGGTAATCGATGATCTCACCGAAATCGATGTCGCGCGATCCGCCCAGCGAAATCACGCTGGAGAAACCGACCTTGTTGGGTCGCGCCCAGTCAATCATGGCCGTGCATACCGCGCCCGATTGCGACACCAGACCCAGCCCGCCGGGCAGCGCATTGCCCCGCGCAAATGTGGCATTAAGTCCCGATTCCGGACGCATGATGCCCAGGCAGTTCGGGCCGATCACGCGCACGTGGTGATGCCGCGCGTTGTCGAGCACGGCGCGCTCCAGCCGCGCGCCGGCATCGCCGGCCTCGGAGAATCCGGCGGTGATGATGACCGCCGCACGCACGCCAGCCAGCCCGCATTCCACCATCAGTTGCGGTACGGTCTGCGGCGGCGTCGCGATGACGGCAAGGTCGATGCGTTGCGGCACCTTGCCGATCCCCGGGAAACAGGGCACGCCCTGTACTGTGCGGTGCTTGGGATTCACTGCAAACAGTGCCCCGCGATAACGCGCTGCCTTCATGTTTTCGATCAATATCGTGCCAATGGCTCCCGGTCGTTCGCTGGCGCCGACGATGGCAACGGACCCCGGCTCGAACAACGGGGTCAGGTAGTGGCGGTCCGGCAGAGTTGGGGTCATCACAGATTTCCGCGCAGCAGTATGGCGGTCGAAAAGTACGGAATGGAACTGTAGAATGGCATTCTAACGTCAACCGGTCGGGGCCGCGGCCCGAACCCATGATCTCCGTGACCATCAATGGCGAAGCACGCCCGTTCGCTCACGCGCTGACCTGTGCGGAACTGCTGGGCGAACTCGAACTGGCGGGAAAGCGTATCGCCATCGAGCGCAATGGCGAAATCGTGCCGCGCAGCCGCTTTGGCGATTGCCGGCTGGAGAATGGCGACCGTCTGGAAATCGTCGTCGCAGTCGGCGGCGGTTGAATAGCAACGCTTGACCGCGGTCATTGCCACCGCGCGTGATGACATGCACACTTTGAAAACCTGCAGCCTTGGACACCACATCCGATGAAACCGCATGAAAATGTCGATCCGCTGCTCATCGGCGGCACTGCTTATCAATCCCGCCTGCTGATCGGCACCGGCAAGTACAAAGACTTCGCCGAAACCCGCGCCGCGGTGGAAGCCAGCGGCGCGCAGATTGTCACCATCGCCATCCGCCGCACCAACATCGGGCAGAACCCGGGTGAGCCCAATCTGCTCGACGCCATTCCGCCGTCCAGATACACCCTGCTGCCCAATACGGCGGGCTGCTACAGCGCAGACGATGCGGTGCGCACACTGCGGCTGGCACGGGAACTCCTCGACGGCCACAGCCTGGTCAAACTGGAAGTGCTGGGCGACCCGAAAACCCTGTATCCGAACGTGGTTGAAACCATCGCTGCGGCAAAAACGCTGGTGAAAGACGGTTTCAAGGTCATGGTCTACACCTCTGACGATCCCATCATCGCCAAACAACTGGAAGACATCGGCTGCGTGGCCATCATGCCGCTGGCGTCGCTGATCGGATCGGGCATGGGCATCCTCAATCCGTGGAACCTGCAGATCATCATCGACAACGCCAAAGTTCCGGTCGTGGTCGATGCCGGCGTCGGCACCGCCTCCGATGCCACCATCGCCATGGAACTCGGTTGTGACGCGGTGCTGATGAACACAGCGATAGCCGCGGCAAACAATCCGGTAATGATGGCTTCCGCAATGAAAAAAGCGGTTGAAGCCGGCCGTGAGGCGTACCGCGCGGGACGCATGCCGAAAAAACTCTACTCGGCCGCCCCCAGTTCGCCGACCGCCGGGCTCATTGGCAAGCGTTAAGCGGCAAGTGCTGACGGATCGGCGGCACGCCGCGCCGCTCATATCATTCTTTCTCTCCCTCCTTTACCCGCCCTTCCGGTGAGCCTGGAAAAACCGCATGCGCCGATCCGCAGCTACGTGCTGCGCCAGGGCCGCGTCTCGAACGCGCAGCGCCGGGCGCACGATACGCTGCTGCCGCGCTACGGCATCGCCTTTCAGGGAAAAACCATCGATCCTGAGGCTGTTTTTGGCCGGCAGGCGCCGTGCATCCTTGAAATCGGCTGCGGCATGGGCGAAACCACGGTCGCCATCGCGGCCGCAAATCCCGATATGGATTACCTCGGCATCGAAGTGCATACGCCAGGCGTCGGCAGCCTGCTGAAACAGATCGACGAACTGAAACTGACCAATGTGCGGGTCATCCAGCACGATGCCGTCGAAGTGCTGCGCACCATGATTGCGCCGGGCAGCCTCGCCGGCATACACATTTTTTTCCCGGATCCGTGGCCGAAGAAGCGGCATCACAAGCGGCGGTTGATCCAGCCGGCATGTACCGCGCTCGCCGCGTCACGCTTGCAACCGGGGGGCTATCTGCACGCGGCGACCGACTGGCAGGAATATGCGGAACAGATACTGGCGGTGCTGGGCGATGAACCGGCGCTGGAGAATACCGTTGCCAATTATGCCGAACGCCCGACATACCGTCCGCAAACCAAGTTCGAAACCCGCGGTCTGAAACTCGGCCACGGCGTATGGGACATCGTGTTCCGCAGGCGCCAATAAAAACAGCAGCCCGCAGGCTGCCGTTTTTTAGATTGAAAAAGCTTACTGGATGCCGCTGATTCCAGCCTCCTTGATCAATTTGCCCCAGATCTCATTCTCCGACTTCAAGAACTCGCCGAACTGCTGCGGATTGCTGTGCACAGCCTCCACGCCGAGGTTGCCCAGCCTGTCCTTGACATCCTTGTCGGCCAGCGCCCTGCCAAGATCGGCCGACACCTTGTCGATCATCGGCTTCTGCACACCAGTCGGAAACAGAATGCCCCACCAGTTGGCAGCAGCAAAACCCTTGATGCCTTCCTCGGCGAGCGTCGGCAGTTCCGGCGTAAATGGCGTGCGCTGCGCGCTGGTGACTGCCAGCGCGCGCAGCTTGCCGGCCTTGAGATTGGCCATCACCGGCTGCGCATCGGAGAACATCATCATGATGTGGCCGCCCTGCACGGCAGCGATTGAAAACACGCCGCCCTGATACGGCACCGTGGTGATATCGACCTTGGCCAGGCGCTTGAACATTTCACCAGCCAGATGCGACATGCTGCCCGGGCCGCTGGTCGCGTAGGTCATGTCTTTCGGCCGCGCCTTGGCCAGCGCCACCAGTTCCTTGACGTTCTTGACCGGCAACGTCACCGGCACCACGAGGATGTTCGCCGCGCGGGTAATCTGTGACACCGGCACAAAATCCTTGGCGACGTTGTACTTGACATTGGTCATCAGCGGATTGGCCAGCACCGGACCGAAGTTGCCGAGCAGGAAGGTGTAACCGTCCGGCGCCTGCTTGGCCGCGTATTCCATGCCCACGGCGCCCGCCGCGCCGGGACGCGACTCGACCAGCACCTGCTGCCCCCAGTATTCGGTCAGCTTGACGCCGATAATGCGCGCCATGGCATCCGAGCTGCCGCCCGCCGGATAGGTCACGATAAAGCGCACCAGCTTGG
>JANNHN010000178.1:0-3340 GCA_031404395.1 Betaproteobacteria bacterium | reverse complement strand
CGTGCAGTTGTTTTCTTTTTCGTTGCCGCGCGCTTCGGCGTTTTGGCTTTAGCCTTGTTGCCCTTGGCCGCTGCCACCACTTTCTGCGCGGCATCCGCCATGTTGTTTCCGGAAATAATCGGCAAGCCCGAGTCGGCGAGGATTTTCTTGCCCAGATTGACGTTGGTGCCTTCCAGCCGCACCACGAGGGGCACATGGAGACTGACCTGGCGTGCCGCGGCAACCACGCCCTCGGCAATCACATCGCATTTCATGATGCCGCCGAAAATGTTGACCAGAATGGCCTTGAGATCCGGATTGCGCAGCATGATCTTGAAGGCTTCCGTTACTTTCTCGGCAGTGGCGCTGCCGCCGACGTCCAGAAAGTTGGCCGGGCTGCCGCCATAGAGCTTGATGATGTCCATCGATGCCATGGCCAGGCCCGCGCCGTTGACCAGGCAACCGATATTGCCATCGAGCTGGATGTAATTGAGATCGTGCTTTGAAGCCTCGACCTCCGCCGGATCTTCTTCATCCAGATCGCGCAGCGCGACGAGGTCGGGGTGGCGGAACAGCGCATTGCCGTCGAAATCGATCTTGGCGTCGAGCGCCACCACCTTGCCGTCGCCGGTCAGGATCAGCGGATTGATTTCCGCCAGCGACGCATCGGTTTCGTCGAAAGCCTTGTACAGCGCCTGCAGCAGCGCCCGCGCCTGCGGCAGCGATGCGGCAGGTACGCCGATCTTGCGCGCCACGTTATCGGCGTCGGCGTCGGTCAGGCCGCGCAGCGGATCGATCGCTACCTTGTGTATTTTCTCCGGCGTGTGCGCGGCAACCTCCTCAATGTCCATGCCGCCTTCGCTGGACGCCATCAGCACCACGCGCTGCGAACCGCGATCGACGACCATGCCGACGTAGAGTTCTTTGCTGATGTCTGCACCTTCCTCGATCAGCAGCCGCCGCACCTTCTGCCCCTGCGGGCCGGTTTGATGGGTTTTCAACTGCATACCGAGTATGCGGCTCGCGTAAGTCTTCACTTCCGCCGGTGACTTGGCCACCTTCACGCCGCCACCCTTGCCGCGGCCGCCGGCGTGTATCTGGGCCTTGACCACCCATACGCTGCCGCCGAGTTGCGCCGCCGCCTTGACTGCTTCATCGACGCTGAAGCAGGCGATGCCGCGCGGCGTGGCGACACCGTATTTACGCAACAGCTCTTTAGCCTGGTACTCGTGAATTTTCATGGTTGATCCGCGTGTTATGCGCCGGTTGTGGAATTCGCACCCGCACAGTTTGCAGGGTGCCAAATCTATTACAACGGCCTCGGCGGGAGCCTTGACCGCAGTCAATAAAGTCCTGATTGAGTGGGGCGTGGAACCGATGCACACAGCGTGCGCCGAATCCGGTTTGCACCGGATGCGATCTTTGCATTCATGCACTGATCGCCGTCGCAGACCGCCGCTCTGTTCGTGTCGCAGTATAGCAAAGCACCTCGCCTATTCTGCGTGAGCGACGCGCGGATTCGGGCGTCAGCATGCAGCCGTGCTCGCCGGCGCCGACCGCGTTGACCTGAATCTGATCACGGTATTGGCCGATCACCCGCAGGCGCAGGACTGCGGGACGGCGGCAAAACACGAATCGGCTAAACCCGAGTCACTATATAAAAACGTTATGCCCGTATAACCACTCCATGATAATGCTGCTTAGCAACATTATTAATGTTGCGCAAAAACAGGGCAAAAAAAGCGCAACCCCGGGGGGTTGCGCTGAAGTTCCACCAAAGGAGGAGGTTTTGGAGGACGTGTGCCGATACCTGTAGAAGGCACCCAACACGGTTCCCATTCTGCCATTTCCAAAGCCCAAGTCAAGTATTTTTGCTGCCATGCAATATATATTTTGTAGCCTAATAATAAAGAAAATCTAATCCGAATGTGGTATCGGTCACACTTTGTGGTCTGCCATGAGGTGCGCTGCATGCGCCTTGCGTGGCACGCGGAGTTGGGCGATAACCGCGCCTGACCCACAGAACCCTGGCGCCCATGGCGCTCCCGAGAGAGAACCTGCACATGAGCCGCGCCCTGATGATGTTCACCGGCGACATCAATCTGATGAACGTCACCGATCCTGCACTGCCCTTTGCGCGCGTCAGTGACACGCTGCGCACCGCTGATGTGTTGTTCGGCAATCTCGAATGCTGTCTCTATCAGCCAGCGGATGCGGGATCGGTCATGGACGAGGGTTTTTACGCAGCGCCCGCCGCGGGACAGGCTCTGCAACACGCCGGTTACAGCGTGCTCGGCAATGCCAACAACGTCAATTACGGCGCCGCTGCCATCCGTTCATCGCTGCACGAACTTGACCTGCTCGGCATCCCCTGCACCGGCGCGGGTCTGGATCGGGCGCAGGCGCACGCCCCCGCGATCATCGAACGCCGCGGTGTGCGTTACGGATTTCTGCAACGCACCTCCGTGTACTGGCCGACCAATCATGAAGCCGGCGAACGCACGCCGGGCATTGCTGCGCTGCGCGGCCATACCGCCTATCAGTTGCCCCTGCACAAAACCCGCCCGGAAATCCCGCCGGCCAATCGGCCGGGCGTGCCGCCGATCGTCGTGACCTGGGCTGATGCGCAGTATCTGGCGGAGTACGCCGCCGAGATCGCCGCACTGCGCCGGACAGTTGATGTGCTGGTCGCCTCACAGCACTGGGGGTTGCATGAGGAAGTGCTCGATTACATGCCCGAGATCGCCCACGCGGCAATCGACGCCGGCGCCGATATCGTCGTCGGTCATGGCCCGCATTATTCGCTGCCGGTCGAAATTTACAAAGGCAAGCCGGTGTTCTACGGGCTGGGCAGTTTTTCGTTTCACACGGGACACGGCGGCCGCAAACACGGCGACTGGCTGGGCATGCTCGCGCGCGTAACGCTCAACGGCCGGAACTGTGAAAGCGCGGCATTTGAATTCGTGCGTCACAACGCCCGCAACGAAACGGTGATTTGCGAACTGGCGCGCGAACAGGCGGCACTGGATGCGCTGCGGGAGCGCAGTGCAAAATTCAAAACTGCGATCCGGATCGACGGCAACAGCGCGGTGTTTCACCCGGCCTGATAATCGATATATACTCGTAACCTGTTGATTTTATTGTATTTTATAACCCTGCTTGATGGCCCGCTTTACGGCCCTTCATCAGCCGGGGTGCGCAACTTGCGCTGCGGATACAATTTCGCCGGATGTTTTTTCAGCGCTTCCTCATCGACATCGATACCCAGCCCCGGCGCCGTCGGCAGTTCGATATAGCCGTTTTTCGGCTTCAACTGATTCGGCGAAATCGTGTCGCAGAAATCGACGAACGGCAGGAAGTA
>JANNHN010000177.1:0-1645 GCA_031404395.1 Betaproteobacteria bacterium | reverse complement strand
ATCCAGAAACAGCGTCACCGCCGCGCCGCTGATGAACTGGCGGATGGTCTCGACGCCATGCAGGCGCGCAATCAGCGTGCCGGTCGGTCGCTGCTCGAAATAGCGCAGGTGCAGCCGCACCAGATGCCGGAACACCTGGCTGCCCAGCACGGCGTCGATGCGATTACCGGTGTGCAGAATGAAATATTGCCGGAGCCATGTTAAAAATGTGTTCAAAATCAAGAACATGACTAAACCTGCGACAATCGCCAGCAGCGTGCTCTGGGTTTGATGCACGATGACTTTATCGATGATGACCTGCGTGAACAGCGGCGTGGTCAGACCCACCAGTTGCATCACAAACGACGCCAGCATTACATCGCGCCAAATCGTTTTGTGCTTCAGCAACTCCGGGATGAACCAGCGAAAACCGAATTGTTCGGTATCGCGCGACCACAAATCATCATCCGGCGCCTGCGGACTGGCCTGATGCGCGACCAGCAGCACGACCGGCTCGAAGTGCTGTGCAAATTCCGCAACGGGTATGGTTTCTGCGGCACTGCTCTGCGTACGGAAATACAGCAGACGCTCGCCGTCGACCTTGATCACCAAAGTCAGGCTGGCGGCAGGCACAGCCGGTACGTGAGCTGCGGTTACAGCGGTCGCGGATTCGGTACTGGTGTTCGGGCTGCGCAGCAACGCCACAAAAGGAAACGCCAGTTCAGACGGCTTGCGCCCGCTGGTGTCGCATTGGCCGATTTTGAATCCGAGCGCGGTTGCCGCTTCGATGAATGTGCCTGCGGAATGCGGCGGCGGATGTTGCTGGACAACCAGCGCCGGATCAAACGGAATCCGGTTGATCCGGCACAGGCTCCCCAGCATCCACACCATATCCTGCGCCAGCCACGGTCGATCCACCGCGCCCCCTTTGCGTTTCCGGCTTGCCCGGCTTTGCGCCGGATTCGTTGCGATACTTTACTGTATCGGCGCCGGTTGTTCCAAAGCGATGGCGGGTTTGGCGGGAATTATTGAGTGAGAATTGGTGGGTCGTGCTGGACTCGAACCAGCGACCAAGGGATTATGAGTCCCCTGCTCTAACCAACTGAGCTAACGACCCGGCGACAGCGATTATAGCGGGGGGATGCTGCACACCGCCCGGCGGGCGGGCGGCGGCAGATCAGATCAATTTTCGTTGTCGAGAAAACTGCGCAGCCGTTCGGACCGCGACGGGTGGCGCAGCTTGCGCAGCGCCTTGGCTTCAATCTGGCGTATGCGCTCGCGGGTGACATCGAACTGCTTGCCGACTTCTTCCAGCGTGTGGTCGGTATTCATCTCGATGCCGAAACGCATGCGCAGCACTTTGGCTTCGCGCGGCGTCAGCGTATCCAGCACTTCCTTGGTGGCGTCGCGCAGGCTCGTATAGATCGCCGCGTCCGAAGGCGCCATGGTGGCCTGGTCTTCGATGAAATCGCCCAGGTGCGAATCGTCGTCGTCCCCGATCGGCGTTTCCATCGAAATCGGTTCTTTGGAGATCTTCAGGATCTTGCGGATTTTCTCCTCCGGCATCTCCATCTTGACCGCCAGCGTCGCCGGATCCGGCTCCTGACCGGTTTCCTGCAAGATCTGACGCGAGATCCGATTCATCTTGTTGATGGTCTCGATCATA
>JANNHN010000176.1:0-10602 GCA_031404395.1 Betaproteobacteria bacterium | reverse complement strand
ATCCGGCTGGGTCTGGCTGGCGAGAACACAACAGAACGGCGGCAAGCTCGTGGTGCTTTGCACATCCGGGCATGACAACCCTTTGCTGCAAGGTTATTTCCCGCTGCTGGTCAACGACGTGTGGGAGCATGCCTATTACCTCAAGCATTAAAACCGCCGCGGCGACTACCTGAAGGGCTGGTGGTCAATAGTGAACTGGAAAGAAGCGGCGCGCCGGTTTGAGATTTCCGATTTGCCTGCTGAACATCGCTGGGAAATCGACGGCGGACTTGTGCTCAAGGCGACGCTGTGATTGGCATGTGCCGGAAGCAGATTGGCCGGATGACCGCGCAAGGTTCGCCAGTGCGGTGATGAATTTGCAGAAATATATTGCTATGCGCGGTGGCGTACTGAACCGGGCTGGCCGATTGCGTAGCCTCAGTGATGCCCGGCGATACAAGATGATCTCGGGCGTCACGTATTAAATCAAACGCCGCAGTTCTGGATTGACTGAGGTTTATGAAAATTTTCAGGAGCTGTCAATGAATACAATATTCAGAACCATGCTGGCAGTGGCCGGACTGGCGATTGCCACACAAGCAGTCGCACAGGCCACGTTTTACGAACAGCAGGGTTTTGAAGGTCGGTCTTTCACCGTGACGCAACAGATTGTCAACCTCGAACGCTACGGTTTCAATGACCGCGCTTCTTCGGTTGAGGTTGTCGGCGACCGGTGGGAGGTCTGCGAAGACGCCCGGTTCAGGGGGCGGTGCGTTGTCTTGCGTCCGGGCCGCTATCCGTCGCTGGCCGCCATGGGCTTGAACGACCGCGTTTCATCGGTACGGATCGTGGACAGTAATGCTCGCATTGATGACGACCGTTATGCGCCCGCGCCGGTGGCCGCACAGGCCACGTTTTACGAACAGCAGGGTTTTGGCGGCCGGTCTTTCACCGTGAAGCAACAGATCGTCAACCTCGAACGCTACGGTTTCAATGACCGCGCTTCTTCGGTTGAGGTTGTCGGCGACCGGTGGGAGGTCTGCGAAGACGTCCGGTTCAGGGGGCGGTGCGTTGTCCTGCGTCCGGGCCGCTATCCGTCGCTGGCCGCCATGGGCTTGAACGACCGCGTTTCATCGGTACGGATCGTGGACAGTAATGCTCGCATTGATGACAACCGTTATGCGCCTGCTCCTGTCGCGGCCCGTGATTATCGTCGGCGCAACGACGAGCGGTTGTACGAAGCAAACGTTACTTCAGTTCGCGCGGTGGTCGGAACACCCGAGCAACGATGCTGGATGGAGCGCGAACAGGTTGTTCAGGAACGAAGCAACGTCAATGTGCCCGCAGCGATTGCCGGCGCCATCATTGGCGGCATTCTTGGCCATCAGGTGGGTGGCGGCAGGGGCAAAGATCTTGCCACGGCCGGTGGCGTTGTCGCAGGGGCGGTGGTGGGTGCCCAGATTGGTCGCGGCGGCAGCGAACAGCAGGGACAAACCCAGGATGTCCAGCGTTGCGAAAACGTACCCGGTCAGGCCAAACCCGATTATTGGGATGTCACATACAACTTCCGCGGGCAGGAGCATCGCATGCAGGTCACTGCCCCCCCTGGTGCGACCATTACCGTCAACAGCGAGGGCGAGCCGCGGTCGTAACAGCCGGATTTTTTTATACCACAGGAGAAACATATGAAAACCACAGCACATGGTAAAACCGCCTCGATTTCCGGCGCTACCGAAGACGCGTTGAGCAAAGCGACCTCTGGCGCTCATGCCGCCGTCAATTCGATTGCCGGAGCAGCAGATGAGATGGCACGCAAAGCCAAGCCGGCGATCGACCAAGTGGCGGCAATGGCTCATCAGGCGGTGGACAGGGCGGCCGGCGCTGCCGCACCGACAGCCGAATGGCTGGCAGAGCAAGGCGATAGTCTGAATGCCACGCAGAAGTCGCTGGTTGGAGATACCTGCAGTTACGTATCAGCCAACCCCCTGAAGGCGGTGGGGATTGCCGTGGTTGCGGGATTTTTGCTTAGCCGCATTATCCGTTAATGGCATTTTTCGGGACGGACAACATGCGGCATCCCCATCGTTGCTATAGCGCCGTGCCGGTAGAGGGTGGTGCGGCGTCATGATCGACCAGTTGTCGTGCGCACTCGCGTCGGCGCGGGCAGCGTTCTCCAATCTCCTCGAACTGATATCGCTTGAAGCACGTCGCGCGGGCCTTGCGCTCATGTGGATGGTCGTATGGGGAGGGGTTGCCGCGATTTGCATTGTTACGGCATGGCTGGGGTTGATGGCGGCTCTTGTCATCTGGGCTGTTTCGCTCGGCTTTCCGCCGATAGCAGCGGCGGTCGCGGTGGCAGGGATCAATTTGGCTGCCGGCGCTGTGCTGATTTATGTGTGCATCGGCATGAGCTGTGACCTGCTTTTCTCCGCCACCCGGCGGCAACTGGCGGGCAAATCTCCCGTCGGGCCGCCTGCACCATGATGCGGGCGCCTACCCGGGCCGCGATCCAGGCGGCAGAGCTGAGGGTCGCTCAATCCGGAAGAAACACCCGGGATAGTTTGCGCCTGGTGCGGGTTGAGTTCCGTGCGGCGCTCGTGCGGCCTTTGACACTGGCATTGGTTGCGGGGGCAGCCGGCTTGTTTGTTTTCCTGGGCATACGCCGAACGCAGCGGCCGGCGACGGTTTCATCCGGTGGCGCGGGCCTTGCCGCGACGACTTCTGTCACAGGTCTCGCACTGGCCATCATCGTGCGCTACGGGATGCAGGGTTTGCTTTTTATTATTCAGAAAATCAGGGCAATGCTGGCGAAGCGTGCGGCGCGAGTCGATCCCGATATGTCGAATCATTGATATCTTATTAAGGAAGCGCTGAACAAGTCCTTCGACAGGCTCAGGACGAACGGTAAGTTGTTGATTCCGTTCGTGGTGATGCTGAGCGCTGTCGAAGCATCGAACCATGAGCGGAATACACTTATTCAGCGTTTCCTTAGCCGGATGTACGGCAGCGCACGGAGCGTTTCGGGCAAGAGAACTAGCATCTCTGTCTGAAGTTCACGGGCTTTCGATTTCAATTAACCCAGGAGATTTGTCATGACGATCATGAGTAAATTTGCAACAGTGCTTGGTGTGGTTGGTGTGCTTGTGCTCAGCGGGTGCGAGACCATGAACACTCCTTCCAGCGCGTCCAGTTCTGGAACAGTCAATCCGGGAAACGCTTACTCGGGATATGGCGTGGTGCAATCCGTGGACATTGTGCAGCAAGGTAGCTCCGGCAACACCGGCATTGGTGGCAGCGGTATCGGCATCGGCACCATCGCCGGTGCCGTGGTCGGGGGTGTGCTTGGCAACCAGGTGGGGGGTGGCACCGGACGCACCGTTGCGACCGTTGCCGGCGCCGCGGGCGGCGCTTATGTCGGACACGAACTGGAAAATCGTCAGAAACAGCGAACAACGGATGTGTACAGGATTGCCATTCGCATGAACGATGGCGCCTACCAAACGTTGACTCAAAGCGAAAACACCAATCTTCGTGTGGGTGATCGTGTGCGAATCGACAACGGAGTAGCGCGACGGTATTGATTCTTCCGGCAGTCCAATTCCAATGGCGCTGGTCATGACCAACTCCACCAGTGCGACTGATACCGCGGGCGTTGCTGATGCGGTAACTGGCGCTTTGGCGGAGCCGGCAGAAGACGCTGGGCAGACGCGACAAATTTCGCATCTGATCGTCGCCGTCGTCATACTGGCTGTCATCGCCACCGTGGCCGCGCTGTATCTGGCACGTGCCTTCTTTATCCCCTTGTTGATCGGCATTCTGGCGAGCTACACGCTGCGCCCGGTGGTGAATTGGCTCAAGGCGATTCACATACCGCGTTTTGTGGCGGCGGCACTGGTGCTGGCTGTGCTGGCCGGGGGCTTGTCCTGGATTGCATTTTCATTGCGCGAAGAGGCTGCGACAGTCATCGAAAGATTTCCGGAAGCCGCGCGCAAGTTGCGGCAAAATCTGAACGCCGCGCGTACCAGCAACCCGACCGCGCTGCAGAACATGCAGGAAGCTGCCAACGAGATTCAGGGCGCTGCCGCGGATGCCGGCGCAAAGCCGGGCGCGCGCGTGATCGCGGCCAAGACGCCGGAGCCCACTGCCTGGTTGAGTAATTACGCGCTTACGCAATCCACGTTGCTGTTTACAGTTGCCGCGCAAACGCCGATTGTACTGTTGCTTACCTATTTTCTGCTGGCGTCGGGCACACTTTTCCGGCGCAAACTGGTAGGTCTTGTCGGGCCATCGCTCACTCGCAAAAAAGATGCTGTGCTGATACTCGAAGAAATCGACGTGCAGATCCAGCGCTATATGCTTTCCATACTCGGGTCGAATGTTCTGGTGGCGATTTGTACCTGGCTCGCGTTCACGGCACTGGGGTTGGAGCAGGCGGGCGTGTGGGGCGTCGCCGCCGGCGTGCTGCACTTCATTCCCTACCTGGGCCCGGCGTTGATTGCGCTGGTCAGCGGAGTGGCTGCCTTTCTGCAATTTGACTCGTTGCTTGATGCATTTACGGTAGCGATCGTGTCGCTGCTGGTGGCAGGCGCTATCGGGTTCTTGTTCATGACCTGGTTGCAAAGCCGGTTCGCGCGCGTGAACGCTGCGGTATTGTTCATTGCCCTGCTGTTTTTTGGATGGCTGTGGGGGGTTTGGGGGTTGCTGCTCGGCGCTCCGTTGATTGCCATCGCAAAAGTGATTTGCGACCGTGTTGAAGCGCTCAAACCGCTTGGTGAATTGCTGGGGCGCTAGTAAAGTGGTCTTGCACTTCGACAACCCCGGGCGTTATGCCTGCGCGCTATCCTGCAGATTTTTGACGATTCGATAACACGCGCATGCAGCAGCTTCAAGACCTTTCGCATCCAAAATTTTGATATAGCCGCGACTGTAATCGATCAGGTTTTTTCGTTCCAAAATGCCGGCAGCCGTGGTCACGCCAACCCTGCGTACGCCCAGCATGTGCGCCAGAAATTCGTGTGTAAGGCGAAACTCGTCCTTGTGCAGGCGGTCGCGGGTCATCAGCAGCCAACGGGCGAGGCGCTCTCCCGAGTCGTGAAAGCGGTTGCACGCGGCTGTTTGTGAAATCTGTGCCATCAGGAAATGGGTATAGCGGAAAAGCACCCGTTGCAATGGCATGTTTTTCCTGAATTCAGCAACGAAGTGCTTCGTTGTCATGCACAGTGCCGATCCGCTTCCCTGCACGAGTGCACGAACGGCAGAAACGTTGATGCCCAGCGCCATGGGCATACCGACCATGCCTTCATTGCCGACCATGCCGACTTCCAAGGTCCGGTGCTGGTCGACTTCAGTCAGCAAAGACACCAGGCAGTCGATGGGAAAGTAGACCTGCCGGATCTGCTCTGTGGGCTCGTAGAGCACTTGCCCGTAGACCAGTTGGACCGGTTCAAAGCGACTCAACAGGCGCTGATACTCCTTGCGGGGCAGGGTGGCGAGCAGGTGGTTCGCAACCGGCGCCCGAATTGAAATTGGCATCGATTTCTCCTCGTTTATTCGCACATGTCAGCGACTCCCGACCACAGGTCAAAGCGACGAGCCGCTTGCTGCTCCAATCTTGAGCGCTGGCATCAGAACAAATGCGATTGACTAATGCAGCGCAAGGAATTCAGACTACATCTACGCTTGACGATACAGCTTCGCTATTCCCGCGTATGTACGGTAGCTAACAGTGCGTTGAGGGGAATGGGTGAAAAGCGCCAGTGCGGCGATACCGTCATCCCCCGCTTGTGCTTGGGACCCTGCGCCAGGTGCAGCGTCCCGCGCGACACGCACTTGTGTGTCGCTGGTCGAACCGGCGGGTTCGTCCACCCACCCTGCGCCCAATAAAAAACAGCCACTGTGGGCTGTTTTTTATTGGCGGAGAGAGTGGGATTCGAACCCACGGTACGGCTTTCACCGTACACACGCTTTCCAGGCGTGCGACTTAAACCACTCATCCATCTCTCCGGAAGGCGCGCAGGATAATCCAGTGCGTAAAAACAAGCAACCCGCCTCCGTGAAAATCGACACGGCAGCAGCGATCAGCGCCGTCAGCGCAATTTCGTTCGGTGCCTTGAGGTGACGGCCAGCGGAGACATCAGCTTTGCTTCGCTGCGGGAGAGGCATGGGTTGCCTGCATGAGCTCCCGTGTGGCTTTGGGATCAAATTGACGCAGACGTTCAATCACTTCGAGGACCTTTTCAGAATTGCTGATGGCGTAATACTGCATGCCCAGTTCATACAAGGCGTGAGGATTCATGGGTTGTAATTTTGCGGCATGCTCGAAATCCGAGATGGCCTGCTCGTGTTGTCCCAGGGCCGCCTGCGATGTGCCGCGACCGAACCACGCGCGGTCGATGGATGGCTTGATCCGTATGACAGTGTTAAAGGTCTCGATGGCTTCCGCGTGCCTGTCCAGTTTCTGGTGGATAAAACCAAGATTGAACAGGGTGTCGGCATTGTCCGGTTGCGTACGCAGCACCGCTTGAAACTGCTCTGCCGCGAGCGGGAATTTTCCGGCCTCGCCATAGAGGAATCCCAGGGCGTTTCTGGTCGCGGTGTCGGCCGGATCGATGGTCAACGCCGTTTCGAGAGCCTCCACTGCGCGCGGCTGCCGGTTGATGAACAGAAAAAAACGCGCACGTTGGCAATGCCACCAGAAAGTATTTGTCATTTATCGATTTTGTAGTCGAAAAAAAGCCCGCGAAAGCGACTGGCGGGCCCTTGGTTCACGGCCTGCCGGACAGCTAGCCGAAGATGACCTCGGTGACTTTGAATTTCCCGTTGGCATCCTTCTGGAAGATCAGGATGGTTTCGTTATCAATCAGATTGGAATTTTCCGAGTCAAATGTTTTTTTCTTGTAGGTCCATTTGATGGTGTTCGGTACGCTGGTATCGACGGCATCCGGCTTGCCGGCTTTTCCGTTGACTTCTTCTTCGGTCTTGTCCATGACGTAGCCGCTGAACAGGCCGCGTGCGTAACCGCCTTCCATCTTGCAGCCGGCGACGAGCAGCGCAATGGCAGCAAGTCCGGCAACGAAAATCACTTTTGCCCGTAATGCGAATGATGCTGTGGTATTCATGTTGCTCCCTGACGTTTGGATAAAAGACAAGGCCCGCCGAAGCGGGCCTTGAATAAGGCGTGCAGGGCGTTAAGTCGCCTCGCTCACCACGGTGTCACCCCGCAGGTGCGGGTAGCGCACATGCTCCACCAGTTCCTGGGTTGCCTTGTCCGGCGCTGCGGTCAGCAGGCTCACCACGATAATCGTGAGCAGCCCGATCGGCAGGCCGAAGACGCCGGCCGAAATCGGGTTCAGGCCGAACCACAGGGCCATCTTGGGTACGCCCATGTCGGTGAAGAACGGATAGGTGCGCATCATGTAATAGATGCACACGCTGAGGCCCGCAGACATGCCGACGATGGCACCCCACTTATTGGCCCGTTTCCAGAACACGCCCAGTACCAGCGGCGGGAAGAACGCCGAAGCCGCCAGCGAGAACGCCGCACCGACCAGGAACAGGATGTCTCCCGGTTTGAACGACGTGACCCATGCCGCAGCAATGGCCACCACGACCAGCAATGCCTTGGAGATCGTCACCCGCTTGGTGGTAGAGGCGGTGGGGTCGATCATCTTGTAGTAGAGGTCGTGTGACAGCGCATTGGCAATGGTCAGCAGCAGGCCGTCGGCGGTGGACAGCGCGGCAGCCAGACCGCCGGCAGCCACCAGCCCCGATACCACATAGGGCAGGCCGGCGATTTCCGGAGTTGCCAGCACGATCAGATCGCCGCCGATCACCACTTCCGCCCACTGGACGATGCCGTCCTTGTTGAAGTCGGTGATGTTGAGCAGGCTGGGATCGACCTTCGCCCATGCCGCCGCCCAGGCCGGCAATGTCGCAAAACTGCTGCCCACCAGGTTGGTGTACATGTCGAACTTGGCCAGCACCGCGAGAGTGGGCGCGGTGAAGTAGAGCAGGAAGATGAAGAACAGCGACCAGAACACCGAAACGCGCGCCTGCTGGACGCTGGGCGTCGTGTAGTAGCGCATCAGGATGTGCGGCAGTGCGGCGGTGCCGAACATCATGCAGAACACGATGCCGAGGAAGTTGAGCCTGGCGGTGTTCCGCGCTTCTTCGGTGGCGCCCACATAGGGCTCGGCATGGGCGCGGACCGGGTTGGCACGTGCCGTGAGCCCTTTGTCCTTGTTCCACTGGCCCTTGGCGGCGGCTTCATCCTTGGGATAGGCAGCGAGCGCTTTCTCCGCAGCAGCGAGTTGATCGGCCGGTGCATTGGCGGCCTTCAGGCTGGCCACGTTTTGCGTGAGCTTGGCCTTGCCGTCGGCGTAAGCCTTGGCTGGCTCTTTCAGCGCGGCGTTGGCGGTGGCAGCGCGATCCTTGAAGATTTGCCGGACTTCAAGCTCTTTCGGATCGGCGTTCATTTTTTTCTCAAGCTCGCCGACTTTTTGCAGCGTGACGCCGTAGGCAATCTGCGGCACCGGGATGCCGGTGTGTTTGATGCCCAGCCAGACCACGGGAGTCAAGTAGGCAATGATCAGAATGATGTACTGCGCCACCTGAGTCCAGGTCACCGCCTTCATGCCGCCCAGCATCGAGCACACCAGGATGCCGGCCAGACCGACGAACACCCCGACGCCGAACTCCAGCCCGGTGAAACGGCTGGTGATCAGACCGACGCCGTAGATCTGCGCCACCACGTACACAAAGGAGCAGGTAACTGCGGCGATGATACCGATGGTGCGGATGATGTTGCCGCCGTAACGCGCGCCGAGGAAGTCGGGGATAGTGAACTGACCGAATTTCCGCAGATACGGGGCGAGAAACAGCGCCACCAGGCAGTAACCGCCGGTCCAGCCCATGACGAAGGCGAGACCGTCGAAGCCGGCCAGGAACAGCGTGCCGGCCATGCCGATGAAGGAGGCTGCGCTCATCCAGTCCGCGCCGGTCGCCATGCCGTTGAAGAAGGCCGGTACCCGGCGTCCCGCGACATAGTACTCCGACACATCCGAGGTGCGGCTCATGACACCGATGCCGGCATACAGGGCAATGGTGGCGAACAGGAACCAGTAGCCGATCCATTGCCGGGACATGCCCATCTGTTCGGCAGCGGCAAGGGCAAACAGGAAAATGAGGAAACCCCCGGTGTAAAAGGAGTAATACTTCTTCAGTTGTGAATTGAAGGTGGCGTGCGAGAAGGCTTGGCTCATTCCAGATCTCCTTCGTCAACGTTGTATTCTTTGTCGAGCTTGCCCATGTACCAGGCGTAGAAACCGATGATCGCAACGTAGATCGCCAGAGAGCCTTGTGCGGACATGTAGAAGCCGAGCGGGAAGCCGAGGAAGCTGATGCTGTTCAGTTCGCGCGCGTACCAGCCTTCGACGAACGTGACTACGAACCAGATGCTCAGCAAGATGGCCGTGATGACCAGATTCTTGCGCCAGTACTCGTGGTGCCTTTGGGATAATTCCATGCATCCCTCCTTTGGTTGGAAACCGTTGGGGCAATCGCCAATTGAGCGTTACCCTGATTTTTGTGATATTTCCCCTCAGGCATCGTAGTCAAAAATACTTACAAAATCCTGAACGGGGGCCCTAAAATGGGGCGCGCTACAGTCTGTGGACCAGGTTTCGGCGCAAATAATAAATATCATTTAAAAACAAATGGTTACTGTAATTCTTCAGGAGAGATTGGGATGCGCATCCTGATCTGCGAGGACGACGATGCACTGGCAGAGGCGCTGCGTTTCGCATTGACGCAGTCAGGTTTTGCCGTGGATCGGGTGGCCGACGGCCTGAGCGCCGACGAGGCGCTGAAAGGCGCGGAATTCGGTTTGCTGCTCCTTGATCTTGGATTGCCGAAGCTGGACGGACTGGAAGTGCTGCGCCGCCTGCGTCGCCGCAACGATGTCCTGCCGGTGCTGATTTTGTCGGGACGCGAACAGCCGGAAGAGAAAGTCAGGGGCCTGGATCTGGGCGCGGATGACTATATCGTCAAGCCATTCAGCCTCAATGAACTGCAGGCGCGGGTGCGGGCGCTGTTGCGGCGCGGCCAGGGCAGCGCCACGCCGATGATCACCTATGGCGAGCTGGGTTTTGATCCGGTTGGACGCACCGCCAGCATCGGCGGCAGCCCGTTGGCGCTGTCGATGCACGAACTGGGCGTGCTGGAAGTGCTGATGCGCCGTTTCGGGCGCGTGGTCAGCAAGGAGCAACTGGTCGAACAGATGTACAACTACGATCAGGAAGTCAGCCAGAACGCCATCGAAGTGTACGTACACCGGTTGCGCAAGAAGATCGGCAGCACCGGGGTGATGGTGCGGACGCTGTATGGCAGGGGTTACGCGCTCGACTATATTGAGCGGTAGGGTCTGTTAAGGAAACGCTGAATAAGTGGATTTCGCTCATGGTTCGATGCTTCGACAGTGCTCAGCATCACCACGAACGGAATCAATAACTTACCGTTCGTCCTGAGCAAGCGTAGCACGTATGGAACGAAGTGAAATACGGGGATACGTGCCCTGTAATCCGCTGTGCTTCTTACGGGCTACGGTCTCTGGTTGGCGCCGAGGGG
>JANNHN010000175.1:0-2934 GCA_031404395.1 Betaproteobacteria bacterium | reverse complement strand
GCGGTTACAATCGCGGCGGCCGCAGGCCCGCGCAATTATTGAGCTTCTACCAAATTTCCGTTCGCCCTGAGCTTGTCGAAGGGCATTCTGTTACGACAGGCTTCGACAGGCTCAGCCCGAACGGTATCTGTACTTTGTTTTGCAAAGATTAATGGATTGTGCATCGTGCCAGCACCGCTGCACACTAAATAATTAAATAAAATCAACGGGTTACAATAAATGCCGATTTACGCGCTGACCATATTCGCGAGCGCATTCCTGCTGTTCCTGGTGCAGCCCATCATGGCCAAACAGATCCTGCCGTGGTTCGGCGGTTCTGCCGCGGTGTGGACTACCTGCCTGATGTTTTTCCAGTTGGTGCTGCTGGCCGGCTATGCCTATGCCGACCTGACCATCCGCTTTCTCAAGCCGCGTCCGCAGGCGATCCTGCATGCCGCATTGATCGTGATCAGTCTGATCTCGCTGCCCATCATCGCCGGCAGCGGCTGGAAACCTGACGGCGACGAAGATCCAACCTGGCTGATACTCGGTCTGCTGATGGCGACCATCGGTCTGCCGTACTTCCTGCTCTCCACCACCGGGCCGCTGCTGCAGGCCTGGTTCGCGCGCAGTTATCCGGATGCGCGCAACGTCTATCGCCTGTTTGCGCTGTCGAACGGCGCATCGTTGATTGCACTGGTGGCCTACCCGTTCGTCGTCGAGCCCTATGTCACCACGCACGAACAGTCGATCGGCTGGAGCACCGGTTATGCGCTGTTCGCCGTACTGTGCGCAGCATCGGCGTACTTCAGCATGCGGCCGGCGAGCGGGACTGCAGCGCCGCAGCCTGCCATGCAATCCCCGGCCGATACCCCGGCGCCCCGCGCCGCCGATCATGTGCTGTGGCTCACGCTGGCGGCGCTGGGCTCGTTCATGCTGATCGCGGTGACCAACCACATCACGAACGACGTCGCCTCGGTGCCGTTCCTGTGGATACTGCCGCTGACGCTGTACCTGCTCTCGTTCGTGCTGTGCTTCGAGGGTCGCAACTGGTACCAGCGGCGGATTTTCTTCGGCCCGCTGCTGGTCGCCGTCGGCGCGATGGCGTGGGCGCTGCACATCAACGGCGGCATCATGGACATCAAGGAAGCCATTCCGTTGTTTGCCACCGGCCTGTTTGTGATGTGCATGTTCTTCCACGGCGAACTCGCGACGCTGAAACCGGCACCGCGTTACCTCACCGGCTACTACCTGATGATCTCGCTGGGCGGCGCGATCGGCGGCCTGCTGGTCGGTTTTGTGGCGCCCAAGCTGTTCAGCACTTACTACGAATTCGGTCTCGGACTGGTGGTGACTGCGCTGATTGCCGGCTACGTCACGCGCCGCGTGATGCTCATCGTACCGGTGCTGGCGATGGTCGCCGCAGGCTTTACCGTATTCCATGTCCATGCCTACATCAACATGCTGTCGAACGATGCGCGGGTCATGTCGCGCAATTTCTACGGCACGCTGCGCGTCAAGGATTTCGGCGATGAAACCAGCGACACCAGCGTGCGTCGCCTGATGCATGGCGTGATCATGCACGGCGAACAATATCTCTCGCCGAAACGCCGCATGGAACCGACGACCTACTACGGTTCGACTTCCGGTATAGGCCGCATCATCAACGCGAAGCGCGAGACCACGAACGCCATGCGCGTCGGCGTGGTCGGCCTCGGCGCCGGCACGCTGGCAGTCTATGGCCGCAAGGGCGACACCTATCGTTTCTACGAAATCAATCCGCAAGTCATCGATCTCGCGCGCCGGGAATTCTCGTTTCTCGGCGGCAGCGCCGCACAGATCGAAACGCTGCTCGGCGACGCGCGCCTGACCATGGAACGCGAGCCTGCGCAGCGCTACGATGTGCTCGCCATCGACGCCTTCTCCAGCGATTCGATACCCACGCACCTGATGACGCAACAGGCCATGGGCGTTTATCTGAAAAACATGAAACCGGATGGCGTGATCGCCTTCCATGTCACCAACCGCTTTCTCAATCTCGCACCGGTCGTCAAGCGCATCGCCGACGAACACGGGCTGCACACGGTGCTGGTCGTTGATGAGGCCGATGACGATGATGATCTGGCCAAGACCGACTGGGTGCTGGTATCGCGCAGCGCTAGCGCGCTGGCGCATCCGGAAATCAGCGAGAGTACTTTCAACATCCGCGATATACCCGGTCTGCGGTTGTGGACTGACAGCTTCAACAATCTGTTCAAGATCCTGAAGTAACCGGGCGGGGGTGGCCGCAAACCGCGGCCGCACCGGGATTATCATGGGCGGATTGAAATGTGACGTGGCCGCACCCATATCGTTATACATGCCGACAGTGATTCGTATCCAATTGTTTTTAAACATCTATTTCAGGAAGTCGTGGACGCTGTTCTGGCTCCTGCCGGGCCTGCTGCTGCCCGCTGCAGCGCTGGCGCAACCCGCCGCAGATTCCCGCGCGCTGCCTACCCTCGCACCGCTGGTCAATCAGGTGACGCCGGCCGTGGTGAACATTTCGGTGATCACGCGCGCGCCGATGGAAGACAACCCGCTGTTCCGCGATCCGTTTTTCCGGCGCTTTTTCAATCTGCCGGACCGTCCGCAACGCAAGGAACAGGCTGCGGGTTCCGGCGTCATCATCGATGCCGCGCGCGGTTACGTGCTGACCAACAATCACGTCATCAAGGACGCCGAGCAGGTCATCGTCACGCTGAAGGATCGCCGGCAATTCCCGGCAAAACTGGTGGGCACCGATCCGGGCACTGACATCGCCGTACTGCAGATCAGCGCGCCGGGATTGGCGGCGCTGCGCATCGGCGATTCCGATGCGCTGCAGGTCGGCGATTACGTGATTGCCATCGGCAATCCATTCGGCATCGGCCAGACCGTCACCTCCGGCATTGTCAGCGCGCTGGGGCGCAGCGG
>JANNHN010000174.1:0-2534 GCA_031404395.1 Betaproteobacteria bacterium | reverse complement strand
TTCATGGCTGCCTCCATGGTGTCCGGTACAAAGTATAGCCTCGCCGCTGCGTCGGTGGATACTGCGCGGTGAGGTACAAAGTAACATAACTTATTGTTTTATTTGAGTATTTTAAGAATCACGCCACGGCAGCGGCCCGCGGATGACGACTGCGCCCCTGCGCCTGCAGCGTCGGCACATCCCCCGCGCACTGGATGCGGTGCATCACCCGCCGGAATCCGCCGTCGAACGGTTCGCGATGATGCATTACGCAGCGGTTGTCCCAGATCAGGATGTCGCCGACCTGCCATTCGTGGCGCCAGGTGAATTTGTCCTGCGTCGCGTGCGCCCACAGCGCGTTGAGCAATGCTTCGGATTCCGTCACGGACAGGCCGTTGATGTAGGCGTTGGGCCGCCGGCCCAGGTACAGTGCATTGCAGCCGGTTTCCGGATGGGTGCGGATGACCGGATGACTGGGGCCGGGCGCGTCGCGCACATCATTCACCGGCTGAAAACCTTCGCGCAAATCGCCGGCGCTGTTGTAGGTCATGTCATGTTTGAGCGTCTTGCCTTCAATTTGTTTGCGCAGCGCCGGATCCAGCGTCTGCAGTGCGAGATACATATTGGCGAAACCGGTGTTGCCGCCCTTGGGTGGTATTTCCAGCGCATGCAGCGCGCTGTAGGACAGCGGCTGGTCACGGTAAGAGTTGTCGGAATGCCACACCACTTCGGCATCGCGCAGCACGCCGATGGCTTGGCCGTTTTCCATGACATTCGAAACCACGATGACTTCGGGATGCGTGCGCGCCCGCTCCTTGCCGGTCCTGGCGAGCGGTGCAAAATCCAGCTCACCCAGGCGCCGGCCAAAGGCGATCAGTTCCGGATCGGTGAGGCGCTGGCCGCGGATGCGAATCACCAGATTATCCAGCAATGCACGGTACACCACGTCGAATGACGCAGTGTCCAGCGCACGCACATCACCGCAATTCACTTCAGCGCCCAACGCAGGCGCCATCGGTTTGACGGTTACTGTCGTTGCCATCGCCGTCTCAGCGTTTGCCGGCATGATCCGGGAACTGCATCGCCGCCAGCGTGCCTGCCGCCACTTCCGCCGGCGCTTCCTCGTTGGGGAAATTCAGCTCCACCTTGTTGCCCACCGGATCGCGCATGAATATCTGGAATCCGGCATTGGGCACGTTCTGCTCATCGAACTGGATACCCAGTTTATTCAGGCGCGCGCGGAAATCCGGCACGCCTTTCACGTCATACGCGGTGTGGTCATAACCGCTGCGTTTTTCGTCGATGCCGGGCCAGTCTGGCTTGAAGCGCGACACCACATGCACCAGGGGATGATTGCCGCAGTACAGCCACAACCCTTCATTCGGGAAAGCAGGTCGCGGGCCGACTTTCAGCCCCAGGCCGTCACAGTAAAATTTTTCAATCGCCGGCAGATCGCTGCTGCGACAGCCGATGTTGATATGGTGAATACCCTTGATTTGCATGGCACGCTTCTCCTGTAACCTTTCTCCTTGTGCTTTCAATCATATAGCATTGGCCACTCCAACTCAGCCAGCACTCCACACCGTGAAACCGACCGTCATCCGCCTCGGTGGCTATCAGAAACCCGCCTCCATCCACACCCTGGCCTGCGTGCGATTCGGTGAACGGCTGCACGGGATTTTGGGCGATGCGGTCGATTTCCAGTTCGTACCCGACGTGCTGGCGCTGTGCCACAAATCCGGCGAACTGCCGACAATGGTCGAGAGCGGCGAGTTGTCGATGTGCTACATCTCGTCGCTGCGTTTCGCGCGCTGGGTACCGCAATTGGGAATTTTCGATTTACCGTTCCTGATGCGCGACCGCGCGGCGGCTTACCGCGCGCTGGACGGCGCGCTGGGTGAGCATCTGCGTGCACTGCTGCTCGCGCAGTCGCCGTACCGGCTGCTGGCGTACTGGGACAACGGCTTTCGTCATTTCAGCAACAAGGTGCGGCCCATCCGCACCCCTGCCGACTGCCGCGGCATCCGCATCCGCACCCAGATGAGCGACGTGCAGGGCGAGGCACTGCGCATACTGGGTTTCGAGCCCATTCAGGAAGACATCAAGATTTTTGTCGAGCAAATCACCGGCAACCGTTTTCAGGCGCAGGACAATCCGCTGACCAACATCTACAACTTCGGCGTACACCAGCACCATCGCTACATCACCCTGTCCGGGCATGTTTTCGGCGTGGCCTGCCTGATGTGCAACCAGGCGCAATACGCGTCATGGCCGCACGAAGTGCAGCAGGCAGTGGATGCGGCGGCGGCAGAAGCGACCACGCTGCAGCGCCGACTCGCCGCAGCGGAAGACGATGACATTCTGAAAAAGCTTGATCCCGCCGAAAACGAAGTGGTGCACCTTACCGCGGCCGAGCACCGCGTATTTGCCGATGCCGTCAGGCCGGTGACTAAAAAATACCGCAAGGAATTCGGCGAGGAATTGTTCGCGCTAATGGATTGATTCCCGTAGCCCGGATAAGGCCGAAGGCCGCTCCCCCGAGGGGACTTGCTTCG
>JANNHN010000173.1:0-3522 GCA_031404395.1 Betaproteobacteria bacterium | reverse complement strand
GCCGCAAACCCGCAACCGACGATCACTTCGGGCACTGCAGAGTAATTGATCAGATCAAAGCCGCGCCCGCCGGCAACGCCGTGCGCGGCGACCCAGTTACGAATCTCTGACGCGCCGTTGCCGACCTGCGGCAGGCGCTGTTCGAGGAACGCGCACAACGCCGCCGGATCGCCGCGCTGGAAATGCGCGAGGCATTCGCGGTCGAATTCTTCCTCGATCAGTCCCATGGTTGCTTCGCCGACGGAGTGACTCAACCCGCCGCTGCCGAGCACGCCGACGCGCAGCTTGCCGGGCATGGTGGTTATCGCCCGCGCCAGCATTTCACCCCAGGCATAACAACGCGACACAGACGGAAACGGCGGTTCGATGTCGTTGAACACGACAGGCACGATCGGCAGCGGTTCAATCCCTGCTTTCAGCAGCGGGATGCAGAAACCGTGATCGAGAATCATCCGGTGCGACACCGACGGCTCGAAACCCGATGACAGCGCGGTGTTGAGTATGTGGCTCGCGAGCTGCGGATGCCCCGGCAATGTCGGATGCGGGAATTCCTTCATCATCCACGGTTCGTTGGGTCCGTCGTGTATTTCGCCGACGCCGATGCAGATCATCGGCAGGTTGTCGAGAAAGAAATTGACCCAGTGATCGGGTGAAATGATCACCAGCGCGTCGAGCCGCGCCGCCTGGATGCGCCGACCCAGTTCGGCAAACGCGCCGTTCAGGGCCTGCTGGTGCGCGGGGGTCACGCTCGCCCATTTGCGGATGATCAGCGGGCCGTGACTAGCCGCAAACACACCTGCGAGTTCAGCCATGATTTGCTCCGGTTGCGCGGATGCGGCGGAAAAATTCGTCGTCCGGCATGCCGGCGACCAGGAAATAGAAGCGCAGCAGATAAGGGTTGACCAGCCGCGACAGGTACGCCACGTCATCGGCCTCCACCGCCGCGCGCACTTCCGGTTTCAGCGCATAACGATCCAGCACCGGGGCGCGGCCGGCGCGGAATTCGGCGGCTTTCGCCGGATTCTGCAGATCAAAAAACAGTTTGCTCAACTGGTAGTCGCGCACCGACCAACCTCCCCTCTGCTTCGCTCCAAGTGTTCCCTTGACCCTAACCCTCCCCCCGCAAGCGGGGGGAGGGGATTAATTGATTTGTTGGCTTAAAAATCCGCGTTTCCTCAGCGCTCCCGGCGAATCCGCGCGCCCAGCCGCGACAGTTTTTCCTCGATACGTTCATAACCGCGATCGAGATGGTAGATACGCTCCACCGTGGTCGTGCCGCGCGCAACCAGTCCTGCCACAACCAGGCTTGCCGAAGCGCGCAGGTCGGTGGCCATCACCGTGGCGCCGTCGAGATGCGCCACGCCCTTGATGACCGCGGTATTACCCTCGACCTCGATGTCGGCGCCCAGACGCTTCAGCTCCTGCACATGCATGAAGCGGTTCTCGAAAATGGTTTCAACGATCCGCGAGGTGCCTTGGGCCACGCTGCTCAGCGCCATGAACTGCGCCTGCATGTCGGTCGGAAACGCCGGATACGGGGCAGTGCGCACATTGGCCGCCTGCAGCGCCCCGTTGGCTTTGACGTGGATCCAGTCGGCGCCGGTTTCGATGCGGACACCGGCTTCGCGCAGCTTGTCGAGCACGGCGTCCAGCGTTTGCGGACGCGCGCCGGTCAGCCGCACGTCGCCGCCGGTGGCCGCAGCAGCCGCCAGAAAGGTGCCGGTTTCGATGCGGTCCGGCATCACCGCATGGCGCGCACCATGCAGCCGCTTGACGCCCTCGATGGTGATCACGTCGGTGCCGGCGCCGCTGATTTTTGCGCCCATGGCCGTCAGGCAGGCGGCAAGGTCCGGAATTTCCGGTTCACGCGCGGCATTCTCGATGACGGTGACGCCGTCGGCCAGCGTCGCCGCCATCATCAGGTTCTCGGTACCGGTGACGGTGACGATGTCCATGCAGATGCGCGCGCCCCGCAACCGGCCGGCGCGGGCAATCATGTAGCCGTGCTCCATGGCGATGGTCGCGCCCAGCGCCTGCAGACCTTTCAAATGCTGATCGACCGGACGCAGGCCGATGGCGCAACCGCCGGGCAGCGACACCCGCGCTTCGCCCAGCCGCGCCACCAGCGGCCCCAGCACCAGCACCGAGGCGCGCATGGTCTTCACCAGCTCGTACGACGCGACGGGATCGGTGATCTTCGCCGCGCGCAGTTCGACACTGCCTTTTTCGTCAAGCACCGCGGTCACGCCCATCTGCATCAGCAGATTGAGCATGGTCGATACGTCGCGCAGGTGCGGCACGTTCTCGACGATCAGCGGCTCGTCGGTCAGCAGCGCCGCGGTGAGGATCGGCAGCGCGGCGTTTTTGGCGCCGGAGATCGCTACAGTTCCTGCCAGCGGTACGCCGCCTTCGATGACTAGTTTGTCCATAGAATCAAAGTCTTCTTAGCCACAGAGGTCACGGCAATTGTAGCCCGGATGGAACGCAGTGAAATCCGGGGCAGCGGTCGCCATACGCGCTGGCGTGGACGGGTTATATCAAAGTCACCCCCCGGAATGCGCTGCCACCCAAGGTGACTTCCTTCGGGGCGCCCCCCAAGGGGACTTCCTTCGGGGCGCCCCCCAAGGGGACTTCCTTCGGGGCGCGCTCCTTCCGGGCTACGGTTGCCAGCTTGTCCATGTGTACGTCAACTCGTCCACTCTTCCGGCGTCAGGGTCTTCATCGACAACGCGTGGATTTCCTCGCGCATGCGGTCGCCGAGCGCCTGATAGACGAGCTGGTGCTGTTGCACCTTGTTCTTGCCGCGGAACGCCGGGCTGACGATGACAGCCTCCCAGTGATGGCCGTCGCCCGCGACTTCGACGTGCAGGCACTCGAGGCCGGCGGTAATGGATTGTTTGATGCTGTCAGGTGTAACCATGTGGGGATACTCGATTCAGAGTGATTCAAGGTCTCAGTTTATAACCTGTACGCAGCAGCGTCAGGGTCAGCAATGATAATGCGATAAAACTCGCGCCGACAATGGTCAGGCTCAGCCACGGCGCCGCGTCAGCAGCACCGAAGAACCCGTAGCGGAAACCGTCGATCATGTAGAACACCGGGTTCAGGTGTGAGGCTACCTGCCAGAACGGCGGCAGCGAGTGGATCGAGTAGAACACACCTGACAGAAAAGTCAGCGGCAGAATGATGAAGTTGGTGAACGCCGCGAGCTGGTCAATCTTGTCGGAATAGATGCCGGCGACGATGCCCAGCGCTCCCATCACCGCGCTGCCGGCCACGCCGAACGCCAGCACCCACAGCGGATGCGCCAGCGGCAGCGGCACAAACCACAGCGCCGCCAGCAGCACACCCGCGCCAACGATGATGCCGCGCGCCATCGCCGCCAGCAGGTAGGCCAGGAAAAATTCGCGGTGCGACAGCGGCGGCAGCAACACGAATACGATATTGCCGGTCATTTTTGACTGCATCAGGCTCGACGACGCGTTGGCAAAAGCGTTCTGCAGTACCGACATCATCGCCAGT
>JANNHN010000172.1:0-13898 GCA_031404395.1 Betaproteobacteria bacterium | reverse complement strand
GGGTGGCAGGGCGCGTGACAGTGTCGCAGCAGGCGCGGTGCAACAGGCAGTCAAGGCAGCAGAACGTGCGCTGGGTACTGCCGGGCGGGTGCTGCTGCGGCCCTCGGGCACCGAGCCGGTGATCCGGGTGATGGTCGAAGGACTAAAGTCAGGTCTGGTCAATGGCTGGGCAAAAAAAATAGCCACGGTGGTGCGCAAGGTTTCATCCGACCAGGCGCGATAAGCTGCGAGGGTCAGGAGGCACTCGTTGTCGGTGTAACTCCGAAAAGATCCACCAGATTTTCTTCATGTAATGGTGTCTGCACTATACCGACGTTTTCGAGTGCCGCCAGTCGCTGCGAGGCGGTAGATAATACTGCGAGCGCCTCGCTGATTTTTTCCCGATCGTCATCTTCCGGTATGCCATTGGGCGGCTCTGGAAGTTGGGTCAGCGCCACGAAGCGGGCTTGTATATCTGTTCTTCCCCTGATCGGCAATTCCAATACCCAGCCCGGAATACCCCGTGGTGCAGGGGTATGCCATACGGATTCGACATAGGCCGTCAACAGGAAGTAGATGGGGCCCTGCTGATTTGCCTGGCGAATCACTTGGATGATGTTCATGAGACCTCCGCTGATAGTGTGATTGCATTTCATGCGCTGACTATAGCGGCGGTGCATGACAGTATGCTTAAGCATCTTCGGTAGGGGCCGCCCGCGCATGCGGGCTATTTGGCATTCACCTGTCATCAAAATGACATCCAAAACCCATAAGCTGGTCAATGCTCGCGGAGTGTATGCGGAGCCTGCGCGTGGTTTTCCGCAGACATTAGCCCAGCGGAGCAGGGGAATCAGGGAGAAGATGGATGCGAAAGGTGAAACGCAGTGCGTGGGCGGGAGTAAATGGTATCGCGTTGCTCGCCATATCAGGTGGCGGGTGGGCAATGGGTGGCGCTGAAACCGCGAACCACCATTATCCGAACCGGCCAGTGCGCATGATTATTCCGCTTGCTCCAGGTGGCGGCAGCGATATTGTTGGCCGTATTGTTGCGGCAGGTTTGAGCGCGCAGTGGCGACAGCCTGTAGTGGTTGACAACCGCCCGGGCGCCGGGAGCACGGTCGGCACGGGCATTGCAGCCAAGGCCGCTTCAGATGGTTATACGTTACTGGTGTCCAGTTCGTCGATGGCCATTTCCCCGGCGTTGTACAAGCGATTGCCTTTCGACATCCAGCGCAACTTCGACCAAGTGACATTGATAGCCAGCCAGCCCAGCATACTCGCCGTGCATCCCGCAGTTGCTGCAACATCGATCCGGGAATTGTTGGTATTGGCGCGGGCGCAGCCGGGCAAACTGGCATATGCATCGGCGGGGCCCGGCAGCGCCACGCATCTGGGCACGGAGTTGCTGCAACACGCCGCTGGCATCCTGATGCTGCACGTGCCCTACAAAAGCGCCGGCCAGGCTGCGACCGCGCTGCTGGCCGGCGAGTCCCAGGTGCTGCTGACCAATATGGCGAGCATGCTGCCGCTCGTGCGAACGGGTAAGGTGAGGGCGCTCGGAGTTAGCAGTTTCCAGCGTTCGACCATGGCGCCGGAAGTGCCGACCATCGCGGAATCCGGCATTCCGCGGTTTGAATATCTGACGTGGTACGGCATGCTGGTTCCGGCGGGGACCCCCAAGCCGGTGATTCAGCGACTGCAGAGCACCACGGTGGCTGCAATCGGCAGCGGTGATGCGCGCGACCGGTTTTCCAAGCTCGGCTTGACGGTCTATGGCACGAGCCCGGCCGACTTCAGGGCGTATTTGGCAGTCGAGGTCGACAAATGGGATCAACTGGTGCGTGTGGCCGGCGTGCGGGTCGAATAAGCCGGGCGATGACGGGAGAAACTAAGCGCGCAAGCTTCTGCCGGAGCAACGTCAACTGTAGCCGTGAGCGTCATTACTGTTCCCTCAATTCACGCGCACTGCCGCGGCTTCAGTGATCGCCCCAATCGCAGGCTGGTCTACCGGGGTGCTGCGCACCAGCTGCATGCGGCCATCGTAGTGCTCGACGATGGCGGTGCAGCTGTCCACCCAGTCGCCGCAGTTCATATAGGTTATGCCATCAATGCGTTTGATCACCGGGGTGTGGATGTGGCCGCAGATCGCGCCGTCGAGACCAAGTTGTTTCACACGATGCACTATCGAATGCTCAAAATTGCTGATAAAGCTCACTGCGCGCAATACATTCCGTTTGGCATAATCGGCCAACGACCAGTGTCCGCTGATGCCGAGCTTGCGGCGCATCAGCGACAGCACGCGATTTAGATTCACGAGTATCGTGTAGGACATGTCACCGAGGATGGATACCCATCTGTGGCAGGTCGTGATCTGGTCGTATTCATCGCCGTGCAACAGCAGGTAACGCCTGCCGTCGCTCGCTGTATGCACCCATTCGCGCAGGATCGAGATGTTGCCGAACGCGTTGCCGACGTAGTCACGCAATACCTCATCGTGGTTTCCGGGAATCAGGAACACCTTGACGTCATGTCGGGCGCGCTTGAGGATTTTCTGTACCACCGTACTATGCGCAACCGGCCAGTACATGCCCCGACTCATGGCCCAGAAATCGATGATGTCACCGAGCAGGTAAATGGTGTCCGGATCGTAGTTTTTCATGAACTCCAGCAGTTGTTCGGCACGGCAGGCGCGGGTGCCAAGATGGATGTCGGATATGAAAAGGGCGCGGACTTTGCGCAGTTCGGGGTCTGCCGCGGTCATGCGGACCGTGACGCGAGGGTGCTGTCCGCCGGCGCCTCGCCACGTTCGTTGACGATGTCAACGAGCGCGGCCTCCAGGGCATCATGCGATTTTCCCCAGTCAATACCGAGTGCGGCTTCCCGTGCGTGACGGCGAAGACCGGTGATGCACGGTGGATTGCCGGCAAGCGTGGAGGCCAGACGAATGAAATCTGCGGTATCGTTGAATCGTGCCAGCAGCCCGCTGTGGCCGGAGACAATGTGCTCGCGAGCCGCAGCATAGTCGTAGGCCACGATAGCTAAACCGCTTGCCATCGCTTCCACGGTCACATTGCCGTAGGTTTCGGTGATGCTGGGGAAAAGAAAGATATCGCCGGATGCGTAATGGGCAGCGAGGTCTTCGCCGATGCGTGCGCCGGCAAAGTGTATGCCGCGATGCCCTGCTTCCATGGCGGCACGCTCGGGACCATCACCGACCAGGACCAGCTTGATATCCGGGCGGACTGACCGCATTGCAGAATAGGCATCAATGACGGCCGGGAGGTTTTTCTCGGCGGCAAGACGCCCGATATACAGCGCAACCGGTTGTTCGGGCGCTGCGCCCCAAATACGCCGCAGTCCGGGATCGCGCCGTTCCGGACTGAACAGCGCGGTGTCAACGCCGCGGCCGATGACCTGCAAGTTCATATAGCCGTGCAGCGCAAGGTAGTCGCGCAATTCCGCGGTCGGAACGAGCGTACGATGCGTCTTGTTATGCAGATTGCGCAGATAGGCGAGTATCGGCGTTTTCAACCAGCCAATGCCGTAGTGGGTGCTGTAGCTGTGGAAGTTCGTATGAAAGTCGGTAATGCACGGGATCTTCAGCTTGGCGGCGGCGGCGATTGCACTCCCGCCAAGCGGCCCCTCGGTGATCACGTACACGATGTCGGGGCGCTTGAGCGTCCAGGCGCGCAGCAGTGCCGGTTTTGCCGGCAGTCCCAGTTTGAGGCCGTCATAGCCCGGTATCGGGATTCCGCGCCGGAGGATTTCCTCAAGGTTGTGCCGCGTCTGCGGCAGATCATGTGCATGTTGCCGTGGCCGGAAGAGCTGGATCTGATGGCCTCGCTGAAGCAATCCCTCCACCACGCGACGGATAGTCAACGCCACGCCGTTGATTTCGGGCGGGTAGGTTTCGGTAACCACCGCAATGCACATTTGTAGAGGCACGGCGGGGAGTTTTTCTTGGCACAGGATTGGCCCGCAAATCATGGCGCGCATGGTGCCGCGCGCGCATGACGGGTCGATGAACGTTTGTTGAACATTGTGTGACGCTATGGGGGCCGGTCGAACTGGAGTACAGGCGTCATGGCGCAACCGCTGATATTTTGATATTATTGGAAACATGGAATCTAAAATCGCACTTGCCGCACTTGCCGCACTGGCGCAGGAGTCCCGCCTGGCAATTTTCCGGCTGCTGGTGGCGGCGGGTCCGTCCGGTATTGCCGCTGGCGAGATTGCCGACAAACTTGGCGTGCCGGCGGCGACCCTGTCCTTTCACCTGAAGGCATTGAGTGGAGCAGGTTTGATCAGCGCGGTTCAGAGCGGGCGGTTCATCATCTATTCGGCCCGGTTCGGACGCATGGCCGATCTGGTGGATTTCCTGACCGAGAAATGTTGCAGCGGAAATACCTCTGCGCTGGCATGCGCGCGACTGCCGCGTGTTCGCGCTAAACGATAAGCCACAGAGGGGATCGGGATGTCCGGGAAAATCTACAACGTGTTGTTTTTGTGTACCGGCAATTCGGCGCGCAGCATATTGTGCGAAGCCTGGCTGAACGCAATGGGCCAAGGGCGCTTCCGGGCTTTTAGCGCCGGCAGCCACCCCAAAGGTGCAGTGCACCCGCTGGCCCTGGATCTGCTGGCGAAGAACCGTTTACCGATCGACGGATTGCGCAGTAAAAACTGGGATGAGTTCGCGCAGTCCGGCGCACCGCAACTGGACTTTGTTTTTACTGTTTGCGATAACGCCGCCGGTGAAGTCTGTCCGGTATGGCCGGGCCAGCCGGTGACCGCGCATTGGGGCATACCCGATCCGGCGGCAGCGGAAGGTACGGACGAAGAGAAACGCAAAGCTTTCTTCGCCGCATGGAATCAACTGGACCGCCGTCTCTCGTTGTTCGTGGCGCTGCCGCTGGAACGACTCGAGCGGATGGCGCTGCAGCGAAAGCTCAAGGATATCGGCGCGGGCCGGGAATGACTCTGACGCGTCGCCTCGCTGCAGAAGCACTGGGCACGGCGTTTCTGCTGGCCACTGTGATCGGCTCGGGGATCATGGCCGAGCGGCTCGCCGGCGGCAATGTGGCGCTGACATTGCTGGCCAATACGATTGCAACCGGCGCGGTGCTGGTGGCGCTGATACTCGCTTTCGGGCCGGTATCCGGCGCGCACTTCAACCCGGCGGTGACGCTGGTCATGACGCTGCGGGGCGACATGAGCTGGCGGGAGGCGGCCGCGTTCATGATCGTACAGGTTGTCGCGGCGTACGTTGGTGTCGCCTGCGCACATCTGATGTTTGGCGAGCCGGTTTTTTTCGCATCTCTGCACGCGCGCACCGGATGGGCGCAATGGTGGAGCGAAGTGGTGGCGACTTTCGGACTGATTGCGGTGATCCTCGGTTGCATCCGGTCGCATGCCGCTGCCGTGCCCTATGCTGTGGGCGCATATATCACTGCGGCTTACTGGTTTACGGCTTCAACGTCTTTTGCCAATCCGGCTGTCACGCTGGCGCGCGCCGCCAGCGACACCTTCGCCGGTATCCGGCCGCAGGATGTGCCGTTCTTCATTGCCGCGCAGATCGTCGGTGCACTGCTGGCTGCAGTGGTGATGCGCTGGTTGTGGCGCGACAGCGGCGCGAAAACCGCAGCCTGATTTCCGGCGGGGAGCCATTCTCCTGAATGGCGCATCGGTTCCGCTGTCACGGAACTGTAACGCGCAGCCGCTAACATTCGTCCGTCAGTAATCGACCAGCGAATGAAAACAGGAGATCAAATATGAAAATACCAAGTAAAATCAAAGTGTTAGTTTCAGTTGCAGCCATCGGCATCTATGGCGTTGCGGGCGCCGCCGACATCACCGGAGCCGGGGCAACTTTCCCGTACCCGATTTACGCGAAATGGGCCGATGCCTACAAGAAGAGCACGAATATCGGCTTGAACTATCAGTCGATCGGTTCCGGCGGCGGCATCAAGCAGATTCGCGCCAAGACCGTGGATTTCGGCGCTACTGACGCGCCGCTCAAACTTGAGGAACTCGAAAAGGACGGCATGATCCAGTTTCCGATGGTGATGGGCGGGGTGGTGCCGGTGATCAATGTGGAAGGTGTTGCTCCGGGTCAGCTGAAACTCGATGCCGCGACGCTGGCAGACATCTATCTGGGTAATATCAAGAAATGGAATGATGCGAAGCTGATGACGCTGAACCCCGGCCTCAAATTGCCGGATCAGGACATCACGGTAGTACACCGTTCCGACGGTTCGGGCACGACGTTCATTTTTACCAACTACCTGGTGAAGGTCAGCAAGGAGTGGGCGGACAAAGTCGGCAGCAATACGGCGGTGAAATGGCCGGCGCCGACCAGCGCGGGCGGCAAGGGCAATGAGGGGGTGGCGTCGTTCGTGCTGCGCATCAAGGGTTCGATTGGTTATGTCGAGTACGCCTACGCCAAGCAGAACAAGATGACCTTTACCCAGCTTAAAAACCGCGAAGGCGCTTACGTGTCGCCGAACGAAAAATCCTTCCAGGCCGCGGCTGCCGGCGCCGACTGGAAAAATGCCCCCGGCTTTTACGAGATTCTGACCGACGAGCCCGGCAAGGAGAGCTGGCCGATCACCGGCGCGACCTTCATCCTGATGCACAAGAATCAGGCGAGCGCGGAGCGGGCACAGATTGCGCTGAAGTTCTTTGACTGGGCGTACAGGAACGGCGACCAGATGGCGCTTGAACTCGACTACATCCCGATGCCGGATGCCGTCGTGAAACTGGTTCATGAACACTGGAAGAAAAACCTGAAAGACGGCAGCGGCAAGGCCGTCTGGTAAGCGCAGGGTTCCCGTGGCGCATCAACAGGGCTGTCCGTGGTGTTTCGCAGTTGTCCACGGCAGCCCTTTGTTTCGCGGTTGGTGTTGAACATTGATTTTGAATTGTATTTTTCCGGCCGGCGTCGTGCGCAGGTGACATGCGCGGCGTGGAAAGGGTAGGATGAGCACTCTTCAAAATTCCATAAGTCCAGACGTGCAATCTCCGGCTGAGCAGCAGGGCGAAGCGAGGGTCATCCCGCTCGAAAGCCTGAAACGGCAGTATTTTTACGACATGCTGTTTCGCGGCACCACGCGATTTTTTGCCTTGCTGGTGCTGGTGCTGATGTTCAGCATCATCCTGTCCCTGATCTGGGGCGGATGGCTGTCGATCACGACTTTCGGTTTTGGTTTTTTTACCAGCACCGAATGGAATCCGGTCACCGGAGAGTTCGGCGCCGGCGTGCCGATCTACGGCACTTTGGTCACCTCGTTCATTGCTTTGTTGATCGGCGTCCCGGTCAGTTTTGGCATTGCGCTGTTTCTGACTGAACTGTCGCCTGTCTGGCTGCGTCGCCCGCTGGGCATCGCCATCGAACTGCTGGCGGGCATTCCCAGCATCATCTACGGCATGTGGGGGCTTTTTGTGTTTGCCCCCATCTTTGCCGACCATATCCAGCCGTGGCTGATCAACAATGTGGGCACCTGGCCGGTGATTGGCTTCCTGTTCAAAGGCGCTCCCCAGGGGATCGGCGTGTTGACCGCCGGCATCATCCTGTCGGTGATGATCATTCCTTTCATCGCATCGGTGATGCGCGATGTGTTTGAGCTCGTGCCGCCGCTGCTGAAGGAATCCGCCTATGGACTGGGGGCGACGACGTGGGAAGTCATGCGCTACATCGTGCTCCCTTTTACCAAAGTCGGCGTCATGGGCGGCATATTGCTGGGCCTGGGCCGTGCGCTGGGTGAAACCATGGCCGTAACTTTTGTGATCGGCAATGCGCACCGGCTCAATTTCTCGCTGTTTGCGCCGGGTAACAGTATTGCTTCCGCGCTGGCCAATGAATTCACCGAAGCCGTGGAAGACATTTATTCTGCGGCGCTGATTGAACTGGGCTTGATCCTGTTCCTGATTACCTTTGTCGTGCTGACATTGTCGAAGATCATGCTGATGCGACTCGCCCGGATGGAAGGCAAGCAGTCTTAGGCCCGCCATGAGCGCCCTTTACAGAAAACGCCGGATCGTCAATGCCGTGAACCTGACGATCTCGTTATTGACCCTGCTGTTCGGCCTGTTCTGGCTGGTCTGGATATTGTGGACGCTGTTTGATGCCGGTATCAGGTCCATCGGCATGGCCATATTTACCGAAATGACGCCACCGCCGGGCAGCAAAGGCGGCCTGCTCAATGCGATTGCGGGAAGTGTGACCATGAGTCTGCTGGCGACAATGATCGGCACGCCGATCGGCATCATGGCAGGCACCTATCTCGCCGAATTCGGCACCCGCGGCTGGCTGGGGTCGGCAACCCGTTTCGTCAATGACATTCTGTTGTCGGCGCCGTCCATCGTCATCGGCCTGTTCATCTATGCCATCTATGTGGCGCAGGTGAAGCATTTTTCCGGCTGGGCGGGTACGCTTGCCTTGTCCCTGATTGTCATCCCGGTAGTGCTGAAGACGACAGAAAACATGCTGAGACTGGTGCCGAACAGCCTGCGTGAAGCCGCAGCAGCGCTCGGCGCGCCGCAGTGGCGCATCGTGACCATGGTGACGTGGCGGGCGGCGCGTGCCGGGATCATCACCGGGATACTGCTGGCTGTCGCCCGGATCAGCGGGGAAACCGCGCCTCTGCTGTTCACGGCGCTGAACAACCAGTTCTGGTCTGCCGACATGAATGCGCCGATGGCCAATCTGCCCGTCGTCATTTTCCAGTTTGCAATGAGTCCCTACGAAGACTGGCAGCGGCTCGCCTGGGGCGGGGCGCTGCTGATTACTGCCGCCGTCCTGGGGCTGAACATTCTTGCGCGGGTGCTGTTCCGTGAAAAAAACCCGTTGCAGTAAATCCGGATTGAGATGACATGGATACCGTGATGAATGCTGCTGTACAAACAATAACCGCGCCCAAGCTGTCGATACGCGATCTGTGCTTCTATTACGGCGCCTACCAGGCGCTGAAGCCGATCAACATCGACATCCCGGAAAAGAAGGTCACCGCATTCATCGGCCCTTCCGGATGCGGAAAATCGACGTTGCTGCGGACCATGAACAGGATGTACGAGCTGTACCCCGGTCAGCGCGCTACCGGCCAGGTGCTGCTCGACGGCAAGAATATCCTCGACCCGAAGCAGGATCTGAATCTGCTGCGTGCAAAAGTCGGGATGGTTTTTCAAAAGCCGACCCCGTTTCCGATGTCGATTTTCGACAATATCGCGTTCGGCGTGAAGCTTTACGAAACCCTGCCGCAGGGCGTCATGGAGGATCGCGTGGAATGGGCGCTGAAAAAAGCCGCGCTCTGGGATGAGGTCAAGGACAAGCTGCAGCAGACCGGCATCGGCCTCTCCGGCGGCCAGCAACAGCGGCTGTGCATCGCCCGCGCCATTGCTGTCAAGCCCGAAGTGGTGCTGCTGGACGAACCCTGTTCGTCGCTGGATCCGATCTCGACGGCCAGCATCGAGGAGTTGATCAGCGATCTGAAAAAGGATTACACGATTGTCATCGTGACCCACAACATGCAGCAGGCTGCCAGGGTGTCGGACTTCACGGCCTACATGTATCTGGGCGAGCTGATCGAGTTTGGCCCGACAGACGAGATTTTCATCAAACCGAAGAACAAGCAGACTGAGGACTACATTACCGGCCGTTTCGGCTAGCCATAGATGCCTGCGCCTGCCGAATCCGATTTTCCGCAGCATTCAACCTTTTTCCGGGTCCGTCGTTAAGCGATGTAAGACTGTTGATTGCTGAGCGACGGACAACCATGACTCTGCGCCGAGACCTTGCCGTGCCGCTGCCGCCCGCTGAATACGGGGCGGAGGTGCTGTGCGCGGGTTGGAATCCGGCAGCCGTTGGCGCGCTGGATCCGGCGGCCCGTGTCCAGGGGCAGCGGGTTGAGGCTGTTGTGGTCGACGCCGAATCCTTTCTCGCCTTGTTCTACCGCACGCAACAAGCCTGACCGCGTGCTGCTTGCGCGCTCGCTGCGGCGAGCCGCAGCGTCGCATTTCCGCATTCCAGCAGTGAATCGCCGCGTTCCTGCGCTGTCGAACCGGTATCCCTCTGCTGCATGCTTCAGGTACAATGCCCGCATTACGCAGCGCATATAAATATTATTCATGAAAATCAATGAGTTAACAGGGGTTCGCGGCAGCATGGTCGCCATCGTCACGCCGATGGCTGACGACGGCGCGCTGGATCTTGACGCCTTCCGCCGGCTGATCGACTGGCATATCACCGAAGGCACCGACGGGATCGTCGTGGTCGGCACCACCGGCGAGTCGCCCACGGTCGATTTCGACGAACACCGTCTGCTGATTGAAACAGCGGTTCGCCATGCAGCGCAGCGGGTACCGATTGTTGCCGGCACCGGGGCGAACTCGACACGCGAGGCCATCGAATTGTCCGAATACGCCAAGGCGGCGGGCGCGGACCTGAGCCTGTCGGTAGTGCCGTACTACAACAAGCCCACGCAGGAAGGTCTCTACCGCCACTTCAAGGCGATTGCCGAGGCGGTGGACATTCCGCAGATACTTTATAACGTGCCGGGCCGCACCGTCGCCGACATGGGCAACGATACCGTGCTGCGGCTGGCGCAGGTGCCCGGCATTGTCGGCATCAAGGATGCCACCGGAAATCTGGAGCGCGGCTCCGATCTGCTGCGTCGCAGGCCCAGGGCTTTTCGTGTCTACAGCGGTGACGATGCCACCGGGATTGCGCTGATGCTGCTCGGCGGCGACGGCGTGATCTCGGTCACGGCCAACGTGGCGCCGCGACTGATGCATGACATGTGCGCCGCCGCGCTGCGCGGTGATGCGCCGCAGGCAGTGGAAATGAACAACCGCCTGCTGGGACTGCATCGCCATCTGTTTTGCGAAGCGAATCCGATTCCCGTGAAGTGGGCGGTCGAGCAATTGGGGTTGATGAAAGGCGGCATCCGGCTGCCGCTGACGCCGCTGTCGGCGCAGTGTCATGAGCTGGTGCGCGAGGCCATGCAACAGGCTGGTGTTGCCAAAGTTGGAGGTAAGCGTCATGCAGTGGCATAAACCGGCCGTTTTGCTGTTGGCAGTCACGGGCGTGTTTGCCCTGGGTGCGTGCAGTTCTTTCGAGATGCCCACCAAGAAAATCGATTACAAGTCCACGGCTGCCAAGCTGCCGACGCTGGAAGTGCCGCCGGATCTGACGCGGCCCAGTACGGATGACCGTTTTCTGGTGCCGGATATCAATCCCAAAGGCAGTGCAACCTTCTCCGATTACTCCAAAGACCGCGCGGGCAAGCCGCAGGTATCGTCGGCGCAGGGAGCAGTGCTGCCGACTATCGAGAACGTGCGCGTCGAGCGCGCCGGCACGCAACGCTGGCTGGTGGTGCCCGGCACTCCGGACAAAATCTGGCTGGTGATCAAGGATTTCTGGCAGGAGACCGGGTTCATCGTCAATGTTGAAACGCCGGAAACCGGCGTCATGGAAACCGACTGGGCAGAGAACCGCGCCAAGCTTCCCGAGAGCGGCATCCGTGGCCTGTTCGGGAAAGTACTCGACGGCATGTATTCAACCGCCGAGCGCGACAAGTTCCGCACTCGGCTGGAACGCGGCGCACAACCAGACACTACGGAAATATACGTCAGCCACCGCGGCATGGAGGAGGTGTACATCACTGAGGGGAAGGACGACCTGCGCTGGCAGCCGCGCAAGCCCGATCCCGATCTGGAGGCGGAAATGCTGCGCCGGCTGATGGTGCGTTTCGGCGTTGAAGGGGAGCGGGCAAAAACGCAGGTAGCGGCAGCGAAAACTGAATCCCAGGCCCGGTTGAACAACGGCGCTGATGGCAACCTGCTCGCTTTGAACGACCAGTTTGACCGCGCCTGGCGCAGGGTCGGGCTGGCGCTGGACCGCGTGGGATTTACCGTCGAAGACCGTGATCGCTCGAAGGGGCTGTATTTCGTGCGCTATATCGATCCGAACACCGACACCAAGACTACCGAGAAGCCGTCATGGTTTTCCAAACTGGCTTTCTGGAGCAGCACCCCGAAGGCGCAGAGCAAAGAGCAATACCGGATTCTGGTGCGGGATGCCGCGACCGGCGCGGAAGTGCGCGTACTCGACAAGGATGGGGCGCGCGAGAAGTCAGACACCGCCACGCGCATCCTCACGTTGCTCTACGATCAACTGAAGTGACGCGCGCGGCAGGCGTGACCGTCAGCTGCCGGACCTGGTTGCCGGCGGCCCTGCTGCTGCGATGATTCGTTTCGCCTCTCTCGGCAGCGGCAGCGAAGGCAACGCCCTCGTCGTCGAAGCAGGCCGCTCAAGGCTGTTGCTGGACTGCGGTTTCAGCGCCACGGAGACCGAGCGCCGTCTGGCCCGCCTGGGTCTGGAGCCTGCCGGTCTGGACGCCATATTGGTGACCCACGAGCACGATGACCATGTCGGCGGTGTCGCCCGGTTTTCCAGAAAATTTGATATTCCGGTGTATCTGTCTCACGGTACTTATGCCGCCGTGACCGCGACCCGCAGCGAGTTCGCCGCGGTAGAGATCATCGACAGTCACCGCCCGTTTGCCATCGGCGATATCGCCGTGTTTCCCTATCCGGTGCCGCACGATGCGCGGGAGCCTACGCAATTTGTGTTTGGCGATGGTGCAGCGCGCGTTGGTGTGCTGACTGACGCCGGCGCTTCAACGCCGCACATCGAGGCCATGTTGTCGGGATTGCAGGCGCTGGTCATCGAGTGCAACCACGACCGCGATCTGCTGATGGGCAGCAGCTATCCCGAGCGGCTGAAAGCGCGCATCGGCGGACGGTTCGGTCATCTCGACAACAATCAGGCAGCGGAAATTCTCGGCAAGATAGACCGCAGCCGTTTGCAGCATGTGGTTGCCGCGCACCTGTCGCAGAAGAATAACCGGCCGGATCTGGCGCGTGAGGCGCTGGCCGGCGCACTGGATTGCGCAGCGGACTGGGTCGCTGTGGCGACGCAGGCGGATGGTTTCGGTTGGCGCGAGGTGTGTTGAGCGCAGCAGGGTCGTGTTAATAAAACCCATGAAAAAAGCCGGCCCGCAGGCCGGCTTTTTTGTTACAGCAGACGCGATTACTTTTTGGGAGCGTCTTTGGCAGCTTCTGCAGCACCCTTGCCTGCATCAGCAGCACCTTTGGCAGCGTCGGCGGCGCCTTTGGCGGCGTCGGCAGCACCTTTAGCGGCGTCCGTCGCGCCAGCAGCAGCGTCGGCGGCGCCCTTGGCGGCGTCAGCAGCAGGTGCCGAGGCCGGGGCCGGCGCAGTGGCGGCCGGAGCAGGCGCTGCGGGCTTGGGTGCGGGAGCCGGGGCGGGTTTGTCGCCGCAGGCAGTCAGACCAACCGCCAGCAGGGCGGCAACGAGCAGATTGCAATTCATGATCTAGAAATCCTTCGAAGGTTGTGAGTTCAATCCAAATTTGGCGGCATCCTGTGCGCTGCGCGACACGAATGTTGCGCAGCAGTACTATCAGCCGGCGCGGATTCTACCATTGCCGAGCTGCAATTTCGAGTGGATTCCACCATTTGTCACAGGCCGGTGACATTCGCCGCAAGCGGCGGCCCGGCGCATTCCTGGATATCGGCAAAACGTTCGATCAGTTGCTGCGCGCCGTTTGCATCGTGCGTACCTTCGGCCGCACGCATGTGGTCATAGTGGAAGCGGTGCACATAGTGGCTACCGTCAAAAACGACAAACGGGTCATAGACATGCCTGGCGCCCCGCAGTGTTTCGCGGATTTTCAGCGCATGGTTGAATTGATTGGCAAATTCGAGCAGCCGCGGACATTCCGCCAGCAACGGATTGGTGTCATGCACCACGATATGTATGCGGTTGACGCGGCTCGCCAGCAGGAATTGTTTGAGCAATTGGATCCGGCCGGCGCTGTTCCAGGGGCGACCCAGCGTTTTGTCGA
>JANNHN010000171.1:0-1627 GCA_031404395.1 Betaproteobacteria bacterium | reverse complement strand
GGCCGATCAGGCCGAATTGGGTAAGCGCGGCGGTAGCGCCGAGCACGAATTGACGGCGACGCAGACTGATTTTCATCACTTCCTCCCAGTTACGATTACGATTCCAGGAAAAGCCGCCCGCCGGGTCATGCTGGCAGGCGGCGCCAATACATCCGGTCTGATGCTCCTCGGAATACCGCGCAGCCCTGTATCCGGGCTGTTATTTTGTATACGCATCTTATGCCTCGACCGGATGCTGCGCAACGCGCTTCAGCTTTCATCGCCTCCGGCCATCTGGCCACTGCCGAGGGGCGATTCATGTCCGACACCATCGCCCCGCGAAATTGTGCGGGCGCTGCATTACAATCGTCGCAAACCAACGGAGTAGCCACGCATGGACCAGGGGATTTGGGCAATCTGGTACGACATCGCCGTTGAAAACAAAGCCGAATACCTCGACTGGTTTCACCGCGTGCATATCCCGGAGAAACTGTCACGTCCCGGCTACCGCTGGGCCGCGCACTACACAGTGCAGAAACACGGTACGGATTGCGGCTATCTTGCGCTGTTCGGCGGCGAGACCGCGCACACTTTTCTCAATCCCGGTCCCGCCCAGTTAAATCTGCGGCAGAGCCCGGAAACGCGACGCCTGATGGCCATGCGCCGCGATCCTGCAATGTGCGTGCTTGCCGAAGAAGCGCGCGTCGATGGCCCCGATGCCGCAAAGCGCGGCCCCGGCCTGACCACCGCGCCGGTGATCCAGATGGGCAACTACAACGCACCGACGCCGGCCGTCGAAGACGACCTCGGCTGCTGGTACGCACAACTGCGTTTCCCGCTGCTGGCGCAACTCCCCGGCTGCGTCGGCACGCGCAAACTGCTGGCGACCGTCGGCGCGCACAAGCACGCAATCCTCTATGAATTCACCTCACTCGAATTGCGCGAACAGCACTATGCGCCGCTCGAAGCCGAAGCGCAGGATGCGCGTACCTGGACCGCGCGGGTGATCACAAAACTCCATCACGCACCGCGCTCACCCGCCGTCGGGCAGCGCATCTGGCCGGTCGTGTGAGTAATCACTGATGCGATTAATCAGTAAGTCACTTCAGCCCAAACAACCGTAGGGCGGACGGCCTACCAGAGCGACTTCAGCCTGCCGCCGTCCAGATTGAGCGACACGCCGGTGATGTAGCTCGCGCGCTCCGAACACAAAAATACAATCGCATTGGCAAGCTCTTCGGGTTTGCCGAAACGGTTGAGCGAATTCCTGCGCGCCGCCCGCCGCCGCGCTTCTTCTTCACTCGGCGCCCCCAGCTCCGCCGCCAGTCCCTGCGCATTGCGGCGCCACAGATTGGTATCGACCCAGCCGGGACAAATCGCATTGACCAGCACGTTGTCCTCGCCGAATTCCGTGGACAGCGATTTGGTGATGTTGAGCAGGCCGCTGTTGGTGATGCCGCTGCCGAACATGTACGGATCGGGTTCCTTGCCCGCGCCGCCGATCAGATTGACGATGCGCCCCCAGCGCCGCGCTTTCATCAGCGGATACACCAGCCGGATCGCGCGCATGAAACCGAACAGCTTGGTTTCCAGTTGTTCTTTAAGCCCGTCGTCGGTCATCACCTCAAAACGCCCCGAATACATCTGC
>JANNHN010000170.1:0-3159 GCA_031404395.1 Betaproteobacteria bacterium | reverse complement strand
TCCTCGCGATTACCGGCTCGAACGGCAAGAGCACCGTGACGGCCATGGCCGGTGAAATCTGCGCCGCGGCGGCGCTGCGGCCGGTCGTGGCCGGGAATATCGGACTGCCGGTACTCGACGCGCTGGCCGGCATCGAAACCGGCGCAGCGATGCCAGGCATATTCGTACTCGAGCTGTCGAGTTTTCAACTGGAGAGCACGGAGACGCTGGATGCCGCAGCAGCCACGGTGCTCAATATCTCGGAGGACCATCTCGACCGCTATGACGGGCTGCTCGAGTACACGCAAGCCAAGGCACGTATTTTTTCCGGCAGCGGCGTGCAGGTCATCAATCGTCAGGATGCGTGGAGCGCCGGCATGGTGCGGCAGCAGCGCCGGGTCGTGAGCTTTGGTCTTGATCAACCGCGGGCAGTCGATGATTGGGGCGTGGTTGCGGGCACGGCGGGGCCACAACTGGCGCGCGGAGTGACCGTGCTGGCCGGCGTGCATCAGTTGCGCGTCAGCGGCATGCACAACGCGGCGAATGCGCTTGCGGCGGGCGCATTGTGCCGTGCTGCGGGTGTTGCGGATGACGCCATCGTCGCCGGCTGGACACAGTTCAGCGGATTGCCGCATCGCGTTAAAAAAATTAATGAAATCAATAAGATAGAGTTCTACGACGATTCCAAGGGCACTAACGTCGGCGCGACAGTCGCCGCGCTGCGCGGCATGCCGCAGCCGGTGGTGCTGATCGCCGGCGGCGACGGCAAGGGTCAGGATTTCACTCCGCTGGCCGCTGCTGCGCGCGGCAAGGCGCGCGCCGTGGTGCTGATCGGTCGCGATGCGCCGCGCATTGCGGCGGCCATCGGCGACGCTGCACCCGTGTTGCACGCAGGGGATATGACGGAAGCCGTCGCTCTTGCGCTGGATGCGGCACGGCCCGGTGATGCTGTGGTGCTGTCGCCGGCCTGTGCCAGTTACGACATGTATCGCAACTACGTGCATCGCGCCGAAGTGTTTGCGGCAGCGGTGGCGGTGCTTGCGGGGCGGCAGACATGAACGCCTACTCCGCTACGTCCAGGCACCGCACAGTACCGCCGGAGTACGACCGCGCGCTGATCTGGGTCACGCTGCTGCTGCTCGCCATTGGCGTGGTCATGGTGTATTCGGCATCCATTGCGATTGCCGAGGGCAGCCGTATCACCGGCAACAACGCGGCCTACTACCTGACGCGACATACGCTGTTTGTGCTGATCAGTCTCATGGCCGGCGCCATGGTGTTCCAGATTCCGCTGCGCCTGTGGCAACGCGCCGCACCGTTCCTGTTCATCCTCGGGCTGGTATTGCTGATGCTGGTGCTGGTGCCGGGTATCGGGCGCGAGGTCAACGGCAGCCGGCGCTGGCTGTCGCTGTTCGTGATCAATCTGCAGCCGTCCGAACTGATGAAGCTGTTTGTCGTGCTCTACGCTGCCGATTACACGGTGCGCAAGGCGGCTTTCCTGCACAGTCTGCGCAAGGGATTTCTGCCGATGTTCGGCGTGATGCTGCTGACCGGGGGCCTGCTGTTGCGCGAGCCGGATTTCGGCGCGCTCGCAGTCATCACGGTGATAGCCATGGGCATCCTGTTTCTCGGCGGCATGAACTGGCGCCTGTTTGCGGGTTTGATCGTCATGCTGGTGATCGGCTTTCTGCTGCTGATCTGGACCAGCCCTTACCGCATGCAGCGCGTGATCGGCTTCATGGATCCGTGGGCCGATCCGTACGGCAAGGGTTACCAGCTGTCACATGCGCTGATCGCTTTCGGTCGCGGCGAATGGTTTGGCGTGGGCCTGGGCGCCAGCGTGGAGAAGCTCTTTTATCTGCCCGAGGCGCATACCGATTTTCTGCTGGCGGTGATTGCCGAAGAACTTGGCTTTGTCGGCGTGCTGACGCTGCTGCTGTTGTTTGCGTGGATGGTATGGCGCGCCTTCCTCATCGGTCGCCGCGCCGCCGATCTGGAGCGGCCGTTTGCCGCGCTGGTGGCGCAGGGCATCGGCCTGTGGATCGGTGTGCAGGTGATCATCAATATGGGCGTCAACATGGGGGTGTTGCCGACCAAGGGGTTGACGCTGCCGCTGCTGTCGTTTGGTGGCAGCGCCATTCTCGCCACCTGCTGCGCGCTGGCCGTGTTGCTGCGCGTCGATTGGGAAAATCGACAGTTGGCGCGGGGGTTTACGGTATGACGACAAGCGCTGGTCGAATCGGTCAAGGTGGCAACAAGCTGTCGATTCGGGCGGAGACTGACTTTTGCACAGCAAAAGTCATGTCGCAGCCAAAACTCCCAGTGCGGGGGTTTACCGTATGAACCGCACGTTGCTGATCATGGCGGGCGGCACCGGGGGGCATATTTTTCCTGCGCTGGCGGTTGCGGATGTGCTGCGCGATCGCGGCTGGAACGTGGTCTGGTTGGGCGCCCGCGGCGGCATGGAGGAGAGGCTGGTGCCGCCCCGCGGTTATCCGACCGTGTGGATCCACTTTGGCGGCGTCCGCGGCAAGGGTTTGTTGCGCCAACTATTACTGCCGGCGGCGCTGCTGATCGCGTTCTGGCAGAGCGCGCAGGCGATTTTCCGCCATCGACCGGATGTCGTTCTGGGCATGGGCGGTTATGCCGCGTTCCCCGGCGGCATGATGGCGGCCTTGTTCGCAAAGCCACTGGTCATCCATGAGCAGAATGCGATTCCCGGCCTGGCGAACCGCGTGCTGGCCGGCGTCGCTGATCGCGTGCTGTCGGCATTCCCCGACGCTTTCAGCGGGCGGGTTGATGTGGTGTGGTCCGGTAACCCGGTGCGCGCCGACATTGTGAATCTTCCACCGCCGGAAGCGCGTTTCGCCAACCGCAGCGGCCCGCTGCGCGTGCTGGTTGTCGGCGGCAGCCTTGGCGCGAAAGCGCTCAATGAACTGGTGCCGCAGGCGCTGGGATTGTTGTCTGCGGCGGAGCGCCCGAGGGTGACGCATCAGGCAGGCGCCGCGCATGTCGATGCGCTGCGCGCCGCGTATCGTATCGCGGGCGTCGATGCGGAAATCCTGGCGTTCATCGACGACATGGCGGCGCGTTATGGTGAGGCCGACCTGATCGTTTGCCGCGCCGGTGCGACAACGGTCACCGAGCTGGCCGTTGCCGGTGTCGGCAGCATCCTCGTGC
>JANNHN010000169.1:0-2090 GCA_031404395.1 Betaproteobacteria bacterium | reverse complement strand
GCCAGCAGGTAGGCCAGGAAAAATTCGCGGTGCGACAGCGGCGGCAGCAACACGAATACGATATTGCCGGTCATTTTTGACTGCATCAGGCTCGACGACGCGTTGGCAAAAGCGTTCTGCAGTACCGACATCATCGCCAGTCCCGGGATCAGAAAAGTCGTGTACTCGATGCCCGGAAAGATCTCGACCCGTCCGCGCAGCGCATGGCCGAACACCAGCAGGTAGAGCAGCGCAGTCAGCACCGGCGCGAGCACGGTCTGCACGCGGACTTTCCAGAAGCGCAGCCATTCTTTGTAGAACAAGGTGTAGAAGCCGGTCATTGCAACACCGTGAAGACGTGAAGGGGTGAAAGCGTGAAAAAAAACCCGCGCGCCGCCGGGAAAAAGTCCTTCACTCCTTCACTCATTCACGCTTTCCTCATGATCTGCACAAACACTTCCTCCAGGTCCGGCTGCATGATCTCCATTTCCTGCACGCCAATGTGCGCGGTGCGCAGCGCGGTCATCACCGTTTCGACCTCACCATACTCTTTCAGCGCCAGACGGATCGTGCCGTCTTCGCGCCGCTCGGCCACCAGCGGCTCCAGCGGCACGGGCAGCGGCCCGGTGAGTCGTAACTCGACGTAGCAGCCTGAATGCAGCCGCAGCAGATTCTCGGTGCGGTCGAGTGCGACGATGCGCCCCTGCTTCAGCATGGCGATGCGGCTGCACAACGCTTCGGCCTCTTCGAGATAGTGCGTAGTCAGCACCACGGTATGGCCGTCGCGGTTCAGGCGCCGGATAAAACGCCACAGCGCCTGGCGCAGTTCGACATCCACACCCGCAGTCGGTTCGTCGAGCACGATCACCGGCGGCTTGTGCACCAGCGCCTGCGCGACCAATACACGCCGCTTCATGCCGCCGGACAGCGCACGCATGTTGGTATCTGCCCTCGCGGTCAGGTCGAGATTCTCCAGCACCTCATCAATCCATGCCCGGTTGTCGCGCAATCCGAAATAACCGGACTGAATGGTCAACGCCTCGCGCACCGTAAAAAATGGATCGAACACCAGCTCCTGCGGCACCACGCCCAGCGCGCTCCGCGCGGCACGGTAATCAGCCGAGACATCGTGGCCCATGATGCGGGCGGCGCCGCTGCTCGCGCGCGTCAGTCCGGCAAGTATGCTGATCAGCGTGGTCTTGCCCGCACCGTTCGGACCCAGGAGCCCGAAAAATTCTCCCGGCGCAACGTTCAGGCTGACGCCCGCCAGCGCCTGCAGGTCGCCATAGCGCTTGGTGATGTCGATGATTTCGATGGCGTGCTTCATCACGGCAGGCGCGTATCGCGGGTTGCGGGGTAAGCAGCAGATATCCGGTGATTGTCAGCGCGCGGCAAAATGGCGGCTGGCGGGTGGTTGAAAAAGTGATGGGCGGCGCGTTGGGAGCGTAGCGACCGGGCGCATACGCCTTCCGGTCATTGATTTTATGAGCGTTAAAAAATCACTGGCGACGGGCAACAAGCACGCAGGAATTTCGTTGATCAACACCCTGCTAAGCGCTCACCAGCTCGGTCACGCCGTACAGTGCCGCAAGGCTCCTGAGATTTTCTGGAAGATTGACGTAGCGGATGCTGCGGTTGGCTGCCAGTGCGGCGCGGCGCCACTCGAACAGCAGGCTGACCGCGGCCGAATCAACCTCGGTAACCGCGGACAGATCCAGCGTGACTTCGGCTGCCGTGAACAACCGCAGGCCGTCTTCACGCAACGCCAGCGCATTTTCCAGATTGACGGCGCCCTTCAGCGTACAGCGCCCCTCATTACATTCAATCATGCTCGATCATTTGTCCGACTGCGCGATCAGCGCGCGGTTCTTGTCGCGCAGCGTCTTGACCAGGCCATCCATGCCGTTCTTCTGGATCTCGGTGTTGAACGTGCTGCGGTACGATTCAACCAGGCTGATGCCGCCGATCTTGACGTTATAGACCTTCCAGCCGCCGTCGAGTTTCTCCATGCCGTAGTCCACCTGCACCGGCTCGCCGCCACCGGACTGCCGCACCAGCGAGCGTACCAGCACGTCATTGTCTTCCGGCGCGAGCTTCAGCGGGCGGTAATC
>JANNHN010000168.1:0-1516 GCA_031404395.1 Betaproteobacteria bacterium | reverse complement strand
GGCAAATTGCCGCCGATACACCTTGACCCCTTCGACCGCATGCTGATCGCGCAGGCCCAATCGGAACAACTCACACTGGTAACGCGCGATCCTGAAATTCAAAAATATCAGGTTCATTGCCTGATGGTGTAGGCGGAGCGGCGTGAAGGATTTCAAAATATTGCGTCGATTCAATCTCTCAATACCGCTGCTGTTAATGTGTGCCGGCACCGCCGGCGCGCAGGGCTTTCCCGTTAAATCCGTCACGATGGTCGTACCGTTTTCCGCAGGCGGTTCGGCGGATCTGATTGCACGCGCACTCGCCGAACACATGACCGCGGCGTGGAAACAGAATGTGCTGGTCACCAATCGCCCCGGCGCCAGCGGCAATATCGGCATCGAAGCCGTGGCGCGCTCAGCACCGGACGGTTATACGCTGCTCTACGGAACCACCACCTTGTCCAGCGGCCCGTCGGTGTATGCCAAGCTGGGCTACAACGTATTGACCGATCTCGCGCCGGTCAGCCTCATCGTCAGACAGGCGAACGTGCTGGTCGCGCATCCTTCGCTGCCGGCGAAAACCGTGAAGGCGCTGGTCGCGCTGGACAAATCGCACCCGCGCACGCTGAATTCAGCATCGGCCGGCGTCGGCAGTTCGAACCACCTGGCGCTGGTGCTGTTCAACATGATGTCGGGCACGAAAATCGGTCATGTCCCGTACAAAGGCGCGGCGCCGGCGGTGGCGGATACCATGGGGGGACACGTGCATATGACATTCGCGCCGGTCGCCGCGGCCGTGCCGCCGGTGCAGGCCGGCAGGCTGCGTGCGCTGGGCATCAGCTCATTCACGCGCTCGCCGGCGCTGCCGGACGTGCCGACCATTGACGAGGCCGGCGTGCCGGGCTACGAAGCGGGCGGCTGGAACGCCATGCTGGTGTCCGCGGGCACGCCGCGCGACATCGTGCTGAAAATCAATCAGGCGATCCATGCCGCCCTCAACTCGCCCAACATGCAACAACTGCTCATCAAGTCCGGCGCGGAACCGGCAGCGGGCACTCCCGAAGAGTTTGGGCTATTCCTCAAGGCAGAAGTCGGGAAGTGGAGCAAGGTGGTCCAGGCGGCAGGCATCAAACCACAATAGGGCAAGCGCCCTGACGCCGCCTGAAATTCCAAAAAGACCAATATGCGGATGTCGCACCAAGGAGCGATTCACCACGCAGTAGTCAGCAAATAAACAGTAAAATACAGACTCTCCCAACCTGCTGTTTCATATCATGGATTTCCGTTTAAGCTCCGAACAGGAACAGTTCCGCGACGCCGTGCGCGGCTTTGCCGAACGCCACTTGCGCGACGGCGCGCTCGCCCGCGCGCATCAGGAAGAGCATCCCTGGGATGTCGCGAAGCTGATGGCCGAACAGGGCCTGATGGGCATCACCATGAAGGAAGAAGACGGCGGTCAGGGCGGCTCGCTGATGGATGCCATCATTGCCATCGAGACCATCGCCGCGGTGTGCCCGCGCAGCGCCGACGTGATCCA
>JANNHN010000167.1:0-4509 GCA_031404395.1 Betaproteobacteria bacterium | reverse complement strand
TCTGGAAGCGCTGGGTGTACGCCGAGAAGCCGTAGGTTCCGGCATCGCCCCAGGTGCCGCCGCGCGACAGTGTCACATCGTTCGACAAATGAACCTGTGAAGTCACGGCGACCTGCGTGGACAGGTCGGTGAAATACTTGCCGTCGGAGACGCGGTTCAGGTTGACCGTGCCGTTCCAGTCATTGACGAATGTCTGCTGGTGCTTGGTAAAAACCCCCCAGCGGTCGCGACTGATCTGCTGGTCGCCGGGCAGCATTTCGACGCGCGCGTCGCCCTTCCAGGCGTGGTCGATGTAGCGAAATTCGCTGCTGAGCTGTATCCCGCGCTTAGTCATGTAGCGCGGGAACAGGGTGACATCCATCTCCGGCGCAATGTTCCAGTAATACGGCAATGTGAACTCGAAACCGGTGGTGTTCGAGCTACGGTAACTGGGTGTCAGGAATCCGGATTTGCGCTGCTGGTGAAGCGAAAACGACAGATAGGGTGTGTAGAAAATAGTCTGATCGAAAAACACGATGCTTGCGTCACGGGCGACGCCGACGTCACGCGAGCGGTCGATGTCGATCTGTCTGGCGCGCAGAAACCATGAGTCGTTTCCCGGCTCGCAAGTCGTATAGCTGGCTTTCTCGATGCGGTACTGGCCCGGCCCCTCGAACAGCATGCGTTCCGCCGTGCCGCGTGCGTCGGCCTGGCCGAAGCGTGCCACGCCGGATCCCGGCGGACCGGACGGCGGTACGCTCATCAGCATGTAACGCGGCTGATTCATGTGGCCGCGGTCGGTCGAGAGTTCGTAGTACAGCGTATCGCCATCAATGATGTCGCCGCCCTGTTCAATGCGCACATTCCCTTCAGCAGTCAGCAAATTCGTCGATTTGTCGTGGCGCAAACGATCGGCGTGAAATGCCTGACCGCGTTTGCGCAGGCGGGCGTTGCCCGCCGCCTCGGTTTCGCGATCCTGCGTGCCCTGTAATCGATCAGCCTCGATGAACAGCGGCACCGGCTCGTCAATTTCCGGCGGCAGCGGCAGCAGGAAGGGTTGTCGCTTGAGGCTGAGCCCCTGTTCTGCTTCGGCGAGCAGCGGCAGTGCGCATAGCACCGCGACGGCGATCCGATTTTTTCTGGAGTGAGGCATCAGGGGAGGTGTCAGGCGAGGTGCTAAAATCTCACAATTCATAGGCTTAAGCAACGCTTGAATCCGTCTCCCGCTGCCGGACACGACACGCGCCTTGAAGCGCTGCGCGCATGGCTGACTACAGTGTTGGCGGGCGCGCCGTTTACGCTCGCCCCCGCGTCAGCAGACGCGAGCTTTCGCCGCTATTTCCGGGTGACATTCGATGGCGGCACCCGTATCGCCATGGATGCGCCGCCGGAACGCGAGGATTGCCGGCCCTTCGTGCAGGTTGCACAGTTGATGCGTGAGGCCGGCCTGCACGTGCCCGAAGTGATCGCCGGCGATATTGACCGGGGATTCCTGCTGCTCACGGATCTTGGTGATACCACGTACTTGCATGCGCTGATCGACGCCAATGCCGACGCCTTGTTCGCGGACGCGATGGACGCCCTGATTGCGTGGCAGTGCGCCAGCCGGCCCGGTGTACTGCCGCCCTACGACCGCGCATTGCTGCAGCGGGAAATGGACCTGTTCCCGGAGTGGTACGTGGGGCGTCATCTGGCGCTGGTTTTGTCCGATGCACAATGTGAAACACTGGCCGGCGTTACCAGGCTGCTGGCCGATAGTGCCCTCGCCCAGCCGGCAGTGTATGTGCACCGCGATTTCATGCCGCGCAACCTGATGCTGTCCAAACCGAATCCCGGCGTGCTGGATTTCCAGGATGCAGTGTATGGTCCTATTACCTATGACGTTGCTTCACTCTTCAGGGACGCATTCATCAGCTGGCCCGAGGAGCGCGTTCTCGACTGGACGGTGCGTTACTGGGAGCGGGCGAAACGCGCGCAATTACCGGTTGATGCCGATTTCGGCGGATTCTATCGTGCTTTTGAATGGATGGGGTTGCAGCGCCACCTGAAGGTGCTCGGCATATTCGCGCGGATACGCTATCGCGATGGCAAGCCGGATTATCTCGAAGACGCACCGCGTTTTCTGGCTTATGTGCATGCGGTGTGCGGGCGTTATGCGTCGCTCGCGCCGCTGGCGCGCCTGCTCGATGAGCTGGAACAGCGTCCGCCGCAAGTCGGCTACACGTTCTGAGGCTATCAGTGAAAGCGATGATTCTTTCCGCCGGTCGTGGTGAGCGCATGCGGCCGCTGACCGATTACACGCCCAAGGCCCTGTTGCGGGTCAACGATACGCCGCTGATCGCGATCCTGATCGCAGCGCTGGCGCGCACGGGCATCCGTGAACTCGTCATCAATCTGGCACATCTCGGTGATCAAATCGTCGCCGCGCTGGGTGACGGGACCGCGCATGGCGTGCATATCGAATATTCGCGCGAAGCCGAGGCGCTCGAGACGGCGGGCGGTATCGCCTATGCGCTGCCGCTGCTCGGCACCGGGCCGTTCATCGCCGTCAATGCCGATGTGTACAGCGACTATGATTTTTCCGGTCTGGTATCCGCAGCGCGCACACTGTCGGCGCCGGGACCGCTGGCGCATCTGGTGCTGGTCGATAATCCGCCGCAACACCCGCATGGCGATTTCGGTCTGGCCGGGGGCCACGTGCAGGCCGACGCCGCGGTGCGGCATACCTTCAGCGGCATGGGCGTCTATCACCCGGCGTTGTTTGACGGTATTGCCCGTGGCGCACGCGCACGACTGGCCGACCGGCTGATCGCGGCCATGGCGCACCGGCAGGTGACGGGGGAGTTGTACCGCGGCCATTGGCAGGATGTGGGCACTCCGGAACGGCTTGCCGCGCTGGATCACGCGTTGCGCGTTGCCCGGTGAGCAACGCGCCCGATGCCCGGGTGAGCCGCTGATGCGGCGGCTATAATCGATACACCATGAGCGCACAGATCAAGTTCAATTCTGCGGTTTTCGTGCGTCGCCGGGCGCGGCTGGCGCAACTGATCGGCACGGGGATCGCCATCGTGCCGACGGCGCCGGAACGCATCCGCAACCGCGACGCGCATTACCCCTACCGTTACGACAGCTATTTCTATTACCTGACGGGTTTTCGCGAACCCGAGGCGGTGCTGGTACTGCTCGGCGGTGATCAACCGCAAAGCATGCTGTTCTGTCGCGGGAAAAACCCTGAACGGGAGATCTGGGACGGCCACCGCCACGGTCCGGAAGCGGCACGCAACGTCTTCGGCTTTGATGCCGCATACCCGATAGAAGAACTCGACGCGCGTTTGCCCGATTTGATGGGCGACCGGCCCGCAGTACATGTCCATATGGGGGCCGACGCGTGCTGGGATGGACGCGTGCTGGGGTGGATCAATGCCGTGCGCGGCCGCGCGCGTAGCGGCGTAGCTGCCCCGCGTGATATCCGCGACGTGCATACGCTGCTCGACGACATGCGTCTGATCAAGGACGCGGAGGAACTCGGGCTGATGCGGCGTGCCGGTGCGATTTCCGCCGCAGCGCATCGCCGGGCGATGCAGACGGCGCGCCCGGGCGTTGCGGAGTACGAAATTGAAGCGGTGCTGCTGCACGAGTTTCGCCGGAACGGCGCACAGGCGCCTGCCTATACCCCGATCGTTGCCGCAGGCGTCAACAGTTGCGTGCTGCATTACGTTGAAAACAGCGGCACGCTGGCCGACGGCGATCTGTTGTTGATCGACGCCGGATGCGAGCTGGACGGTTATGCCGCCGACATCACGCGGACGTTTCCGGTAAATGGCCGTTTCAGTGCGGCGCAGCGGGACGTCTATCAACTGGTGCTTGCTGCACAAGCGGCAGCGGTTGCGGAGATCAGGCCCGGCGTGCGCTGGAACGCGCCGCATGAGGCTGCGGTGCGCGTGCTCGCCCAGGGATTCCTCGATCTCAAGCTGCTTTCCGGAAAGCTGGATGATGTGATCGAACAGGAAACCTACAAACAGTTTTATATGCACCGCACCGGTCATTGGCTGGGCCTCGATGTGCATGACGCCGGGGATTACAAGGAAAACGGTGAATGGCGCGTGCTGCAGCCGGGTATGGTGCTGACGGTCGAGCCGGGTTGTTATATCCGCCCGGGCCCCGGCGTGCCCGACGCGCTGGCCCACATCGGCGTGCGCATTGAGGACGATGCGCTGGTCACCGCGCAGGGGTCCGAGCTGTTGAGCGTGGCTGCGCCGAAAAGTGTTGCCGACATCGAGAACCTGATGCGTGCGTCCCGTGACTGAACATGCCGATGTGGTGATCATCGGCGGTGGCCCGGTCGGCAGTGCCCTGGCGCTGGCATTGCGTGATACCGGCTTGCAGATGGTGCTGCTGGAAGCGCGTCCGGCGGCGACCGGCGATGCGCGCCCGCTGGCGTTGTCGTATGGCAGTCGCCTGATTCTCGATCGTCTCAATTTGTGGCCGGCACTCGCTGGTTTTGCGACGCCGATACGGCGCATCCATGTG
>JANNHN010000166.1:0-4574 GCA_031404395.1 Betaproteobacteria bacterium | reverse complement strand
TCGGGTTCGGATTTGCCGGAGATGTTGATGACGCGGCCCCACCGGCCCTTGATCATGTCGGGCAGCACAGCGTGAGTCAGTTGCCGCACGCGAATGAAATTCAGCGTCATCACGCTGTCCCATTCTTCTTCGGGCGCATCGATGGGAATCGCCGGCCTGCTGCCGCCGGCGCTGTTGATAAGAATATCGACGCGGCCCAGCGCGGCGCGCGCGGCATCCGCCAGTCGTTGCGGTGCGCCGTCCTGCATGATGTCGATTTCGACGATGCCCGGCGTTGCGCCGCCGGCAGCGGTGATGGTTGCCGCCAGTGCTTCCAGCAGATTGCGCCTGCGCGCGGCGATGCAGACTTTGACGCCTTCGGCAGCAAGACCGCGGGCGATGGCGTGGCCGATGCCCTGGCTGGCACCGGTGATGAGCGCAGTTTTGTCGTGCAGTTGTAAATCCATCAGCAGCGATCCTTTTTAAATAGTGATGAATGATCAGTAGTGTCCCAACGTTTTTCAATACGCAGGTTGGGGTGACGAAGGAACCCCAACGCTGAACCCAGTGCAAAGTAGTAGAGTGTAGAGTGGAAAATCCCGAGTATTTGCAGCGGTCGTGCGTTGGGGTTCGCAAGCTCACCCCAACCTACTCACTACTCACTGCACCTCGACATTCAAATCGAGACCAGACAAAATCGCTTGTTTCCACATTTCAATCATCAACTTATAACTGGTCCTCGTGAAAACGTTGGAACACTACTGATGAATGATGAGTGATGAGCAAAAAGCGAAAAACGGTGGCAGGGATGGTGCGGTGGTTTTCCGCTCATCATTCATCACTCCGCACTCCTCGTTATCTTTTCGCTATCCTTTTGCCCACGTCGTCCACGCAATCCACAGCTTGCGCAGCGGCGTCAGTGAAGTGCGGTGAGTCAGCACGCGGCAGCCATCGTCGCGGATTTCTTCCAGCAGCGTGCGATAGATCGCCGCCATGATCAGCCCCGGCAATTGTGCCTTGCGATCGGCTGCGGGCAATTTGGAGTACGCACTGTCATAGGTGGCGATGGCGCGTTTGACCTGTTCGGCCATCAGGGCGCGGAATGCCGGACTGTCGGCGCCGTGCACGATCTGCGCCGCGTCGAGGCCGTGGTGCGCCAGTTCGTCGAGCGGCAGATAGACACGATTGCGGCGGGCGTCTTCGCCGACGTCGCGGATGATGTTGGTCAGCTGAAATGCAAGGCCCAGCTCGGCGGCAAATTCGAGTGTGCGTTCGTCGGTGTAGCCGAATATCCGCGCCGACATCAGCCCGACGACGCCGGCGACGCGATGGCAATACGTCTGCAGCGTCGCAAAATCCGGATAGCGGTTGTATTCGAGATCCATCGCCATGCCCGCAATGACCGTTTCCAGTTGCTCGCGGGAGATGCCATAGGGTGTGATGACATCCGCCAGCGCCTGAGTCACGGGGTGCTGGGCGCGGCCGGCGAACAAGCGTTCAACTTCGTCATGCCACCATGCCAGCTTGGTGCGCGCCACGCCGGGGTCCATGCATTCATCAACAGCATCGTCGACTTCGCGGCAGTAGGCGTACAGCGCGGTGATCGCGCGCCGGCGCTCCGCGGGCAGGAACAGGAAGCTGTAATAAAAACTCGAACCGCTGGCGGCGGCCTTGTCCTGGCAGTATTGGTGCGGATCGGTCATATGAATCGGAAGACGGTCATCAGACTGTCTTCCGCAAATATCCCCCCTCTCCTGATGGGAGAGGGGCGGGGGTGAGGGGGCGGCAGATCATTCAGATCCTCAGCAACGATTTGGCCAGCATCAGCACCCAGTCCGGCCTGGTCAGCACCGGGCGCCGGTGGAACACGTCGCCGTTGACCGTGGCGATTTTGGTGAGAATGCGGTCGCCGCCGGCAATGATGGTGCGCATTTCCAGTCCGATGCGGCCCTTGAGGATCTGCCCCAGAGGGCGGCCGGAGTGGAGGAGTTCGCGGGTGCGGTGGATCTGGAAAGTCATGAATCGCTGCCACGCCTCGTTGGCGTCACCGCGTGCAATGTGCGCCTCGGTGATGCCGTAGTGCTGCATTTCGTCTTGCGGGAAATAAATGCGATTTTTTTGCCAGTCAATGGCGACATCCTGCCAGAAGTTGATCAATTGCAGGCTGGAGCAGATCGCGCTGGAATAAACCAGGTTCTGCGGGGTCGCCGCGCCATACAGCACCAGCAGCAGCCGGCCAATGGGATCGGCGGAGCGGCGGCAATAATCCAGGACCGCCGCGTAATCGGCATAACGGTTCCGGGTGACGTCCTGCGCAAATGCCGACAGCAGATCGTGGAAGGCGGCGAGCGGCAACTGGTGCTCGTGGATGATCCGGGCGAGATCGGCAAACCACGGTATACCCGGCGGCTCGCCGCGTTCGATGCGCTGTAGCTCACGGCTGAAAGTGCCGAGCTGTGCCAGCCGCGTGGCGTCCGGCGCATCACCCTCGTCGGCAAAATCGTCAGCCTCGCGGGCAAAGCGGTAAATCAGTGCAATGGGGCGGCGCAGGCGATCCGGCAGCAGGATCGAGGCGACAGGAAAATTTTCGTAATGATCGACGGCCACGGTGTCTGGAAAAGGGAGTTCCGTCAAAGGCTTGGCGCAGTATCTGCCGGGAATTGCCAGCCTGGGGCCATGTCGCTAAAGCGGCAATTATATTACAATCAAGGAGTTGCAAATGGCGCTGCGCTGTCCGACAACGCAGCGTCGATGCGGCAGACGGGTGTTTCATGTTGCAGCGCGAAAGTGGCGGAATTGGTAGACGCACCAGATTTAGGTTCTGGCGCCGAAAGGCGTGGGGGTTCGAGTCCCTCCTTTCGCACCAGGGCGGCAACGATTACAGCAACTCAACAGGGAATTATTGATGCAAGCGAATCTGGAAACGCTGGGCAGCCTCCAGCGCAAGTTGAATGTGGCCATACCGATGGCGGAGATTGAAACCGAGGTCGAGTCGCGGCTGAAGCATCTGACGCGCACCGTCAAGCTGGCCGGATTCCGGCCCGGCAAGGTGCCGCTCAAAGTGGTGGTGCAGCAGTATGGTCTGCAAGTACGCCAGGAAGTGCTCGGCGACACGTTGCAGAAAACCTTCGGCGAAGCCGTCAGGGAGCAGAAGCTGCGGGTCGCCGGTTATCCGAAGTTTGATGCCGCGCCGCCGGCCGACGGGGCGAACGAGTTCCAGTACAGCGCGACATTCGAGGTGTATCCCGACGTCGTGGTGGGAGATTTGACGAAATCCACGGTGACCCGGCCCCGGCTGGAGGTGAGTGATGCCGACATCGACAAGACGCTGGAGATCATGCGCAAGCAGCGGGTGACGTACGCCGCTGCCGCACGTAGCGCCGGTGACGGCGACCGCGTGACCATGGATTATCGCGGCACCATCGCCGGCGTTGCGTTCGACGGCGGTACATCGCAGGGCCAGAGCGTGGTGCTGGGCGAAGGGCGCTTTCTGCCGGATTTCGAGAAGCAGTTGCCGGGCATGAAGGCCGATGACAGCAAGAGTTTTGAGGTGAAGTTTCCTGACGATTACGCCGGCAAGGAAGTGGCAGGCAAGACAGCGGTGTTCGAAGTGAAAGTCACCGCAGTGGCGGCGGCGCAGTTGCCGCCGGTGGATGCCGAATTTGCCAAAACGCTGGGTATTGCCGACGGCGACCTGGAAAAAATGCGTGCTGAAGTCCGCAGCAATCTGGAGCGTGAAGTCAAGGCGCGGCTGAAGGCGAAATTGAAGGAGCAGGTGATGGATGCGCTGCTGGCGGCAACCACCATTGAGGTCCCGCAGGCGCTGATCGACATGGAAGTTGCGCGATTGCAGGACATGGCGCGGCAGGATCTCGCGGCACGGGGCATCCCGGTGCGCGACGACATGCCGTTGCCGGCGGACATGTTCAGCAAGCAGGCGCAGCGCCGGGTGACGCTGGGGCTGATACTGAACGAAGTGGTGCGGATACAGAATCTCAACGCCAAGCCGGATCAGGTGCGCGCTGCAGTGGATGAACAGGCGCAGAGTTATGAGCATCCGCAGGAAGTGGTGAAATGGTTTTACCAGTCGCAGGAACGGCTGCGTGACATTGAGGGCGTGGTGCTCGAAGAGAACGTGGTGACCTGGGCGCTGGCGACAGCGAAGGTCGAAGACAAGAACATGACGTTTGATGAATTGATGGGGAACACCAAATGAAGCGTTACACCGAGCCGCACGCGATGATCGAGCCGCAGGGCCTCGGCCTGATTCCGATGGTGATCGAACAGAGCGGCCGCGGCGAGCGCGCCTACGATATCTACTCGCGCCTGCTCAAGGAGCGCGTGGTGTTCCTGGTTGGTCCCGTGAATGAAAGCACGGCCAACGTGATCGTCGCGCAGTTGCTGTTCCTGGAATCCGAGAATCCCGACAAGGACATCTCGTTCTACATCAATTCTCCCGGCGGTTCGGTGTCGGCGGGTCTGGCGATATACGACACCATGCAGTTCATCAAGCCGGATGTGTCCACGCTGTGCGTGGGTCAGGCAGCGAGCATGGGTGCGCTGTTGCTGGCGGCGGGCGCCAAAGGCAAACGTTT
>JANNHN010000165.1:0-1536 GCA_031404395.1 Betaproteobacteria bacterium | reverse complement strand
CGCGCATCGCAAATTCCTTGAACTCTTTCAACATGATTGCAGTTCCTCTCGGGAAGATTATGGATTGTTTTTTCCGTCGGAATGCATGCCCAACGGTCCCCCGATTATGCAATAGCCGGACGGTGACTTACAGCCGTTGTCGCGCGGCGACAGAGGGCGCGTTGGTATAATCCGCAGTTCATTTTCCAGACGGGAATCCGATGTCGATATTGATCTGCGGTTCGATGGCGTACGACACCATCATGGTGTTTCATGATCGCTTCAAGAACCACATCCTGCCCGACCAGTTGCATATCCTGAACGTCGCGTTTCTGGTTCCCGACATGCGACGGGAGTTTGGCGGGTGCGCCGGCAATATTGCCTACACGCTGCAGATGCTCGGCGGCGATGCCCGCATCATGGCGACTGTCGGCGACGATTTCGCGCCATACGACGACCGGCTGCAGCGTTTGGGGATCACGCAGGATCATGTCCGCGTCGTGTCTGGCAGCTTTACCGCGCAGGCGTTCATCACCACCGATCTCGACGATAACCAGATCACGGCATTTCATCCCGGTGCGATGAATCACTCGCATGAGAATCATGTCGGCGACGCCAAAGGCATCAAGCTCGGCATTGTTGCGCCGGACGGACGAGATGGCATGTTGCAGCATGCGCGCGAGTTTCATGAAGCAGGCATCCCTTTCATTTTTGACCCCGGACAGGGGCTGCCGATGTTCGATGGAACGGAACTTGCGGAATTCGTGCGGCTCGCGGACTATGTCACGGTCAACGACTATGAGGCCCGGATGTTGCAGGAGCGCACCGGGCAAAAGCTCGACGCGCTGGCAAAACTTGCCAAGGCGATTGTGGTCACATTGGGGGCGCAGGGCGCCATGGTGTACACGGGCGGTAAACAAATCGAGATTCCAAGCGTTAAACCGGAAGCTGTGCTGGATCCGACCGGCTGCGGCGACGCCTTCCGGGCGGGTTTGCTCTATGGTCTGGCTGCCGGCGCAGACTGGCCGTTGACCGGGCGGCTGGCTTCGCTGATGGGGTCGCTGAAAATCGCACAGCGCGGCGGACAGAACCACCGGTTCAGCCGGGACGAGGCAGCGGACAGGTTTCAGCAAGCGTTCAACATGAAATTGTGGTGATAAGGAGATATGCCATGGACAAGCGACTGGGATATGCAGCGGTATTAATATGCGCGGTGACGCTCACAGGCTGCGCGCCGGGACTGGGTGGCGGCAGCTATACGCGCGATGAAGCGCGGCGCGAGCAGAATGTGCGCATGGGCATCGTTGAAAGCGTGCGTCAGGTGCAGATCGAAGGCACCCGCAGCGGTGTAGGCCCGGCAGCCGGCGCTGTGGTCGGCGGTATTGCCGGCAGCACGGTGGGTGGCGGGCGCGGCTCTGCCGCTGCCGCGGTTCTGGGCAGCGTAGCCGGGGGCGTAGCCGGGCAAGCGGCGGAAGAGATGGGTACCCGCCGCACCGGAGTGGAGGTTACCGTGAAGCTGAATAGCGGCGGATTGGTCGCCATCGTGCAGGAAGCGGA
>JANNHN010000164.1:0-3897 GCA_031404395.1 Betaproteobacteria bacterium | reverse complement strand
CGCGCCACCGCGACCGTCGAGAAGAACACGCTGACCCTGCCCCCCAGCAGGTCGGCCATCGCCGGATTTCCGCCCTTGTACGGCACATGCAGCATCTTGATGCCGGCGAGCGAATTGAACAGTTCCGCCGCGAGGTGCGTGAGATTACCGGTGCTGGACGACGCATAGGCAATCTGTCCCGGTTTGCCTTTGGCCAGTGCGATCAGCTCGGCACTGGAGGACACGCCCGCGCCGGGATGCGCGACGAACACGTAGGCGCCGTCACCGAACAGGGCGACCGGTATGAAGTCACGCGCCGTGTTGTAAGGCAAACTGGCATACAGCGCCGGATTGATCGCGTGCCCCGCAGCAACCACCAGCAGCGTATAGCCGTTGGGCGCGGAGCGGGCGACGATCTCCGAGCCGATCAGCGTGTTGCCGCCGCCGCGGTTGTCCACAATCACGTTCTGGCCCAACTGCTGGGTCATCGACGGCGACAACAGACGCGCGAGGATGTCGTTGGCGCCGCCCGGAGGATACGGCACGACCATGCGCACCGGACGGGACGGAAAACTCTGGGCAGTCACCGGCAGTGCGGTCGCCACCGCAGCAGCCGCCAGCAGCGCACACATCCACGCCGCGCGGTTTCGCATCATGGTCATCAGGGCTCTCCTCCGAGGTTGATGCTCGAGGCGATTGAAGCACCCATCGCGGTGAAAATCAATTGCGCGGCGGCTGAGTGCATGAAAACGCGCCTGTTGCCTGCTGCCGAAGCACAACGGTTTTGGGCTAACATCCCGGCTTCGCATCAACACCGCCATTCAGAGGAAACCCCATGGAGTCCACCGGGCACCAATCCGTCAAAACCGTCACCGGCGCGCGCGCGCTGGTCGACGGCCTGTTGCGCGAAGGCATTGATCACGTCTTCGGCATACCCGGCACACAGAATCTCGCCATCCTCGACGTGCTGCGCGACACACCGCAGATCCGTTTCATCCTGACGCGCCACGAACAGGGCGCCGCGTTCATGGCCTACGGTTTCGCGCGCGCCGCGGGCAAGCCGTCGGTGGTCACCGTCACTGAGGGTCCGGGCGTCACCAACATCGTCACCGCCATCGCCGCCGCGTACAAGGGCAACGTGCCGGTGATCAGCATTACCGGGGTGCAGGAAAGCATCATGCGCGAGCGCGACGCGACGCAGGACATGGATCAGATTCCGTTCATGCGCCCGATCACCAAGTGGGCCTACAGCATTCCCTACGTGGACAAGGTGCAGGAAGCGGTGCGCAAGGCGTTCCGCGTCGCGCTGGCCGAACCGCAGGGGCCAACGCACATCGAAGCCGCCGGCGAAGTGCTGCTGCAACAGATCGCACCGGAAACCATTGCGCCTGCGGCTTATCGCAACACCGTGCCGGCGGTATGCGACCCGGCGCAGATCGACGCCGCATGGACGCTGATCAGCAAGGCTGAACGCCCGCTGTTCGTGATCGGTCGCGGAGTCATGAAGGAACGTACGGTCGCAGCAATGGAAAAACTCGCCGCTGCGGCCGGCATTCCGGTCGCCGTGCTGCAGTACTCGCCCGACGCGTTTCCCTCCACGCACCCGCTGGCGCTGGGGCCACTGGGCCGCAACGGTTTTGCCAGCGCCAACCACGCCGCGCCGCAGGCCGACGTCGTCATCGCCATCGGCGCGCACTTCGACGTGTTCTCGACGATGTACCAGTACGGCATATTCAGCGAGAACGCGAAAATCATTCACCACACCACAGCGCCCGGCCAGATCGGCATCGTATTCCCGGTGGCGCTGGGCATCGCCGGCTCATCCGTGAGTTTCATCAACGGGCTCACTGCGCGCGCCGCGAAAGACAAGCCGCGCAAACCGTGGTTCGACGTCGCCAGGGCCCGCGCCGATGGCGAAGCCGAGCTGCAGGCTGCACTGCAGCCGCAGGCCGAACCCATCCAGCCGCAGTTTGTGGCGCACCTGATCCGCAAGGTACTGCCGCAAAACGGCATCCTCGTCGTGGATGCCGGCAACGGCGGCAAACACGTACGCAGTTACTTCAAAAGCTACGAACCCGACACCTTCATGTGCATCGATGACTGGGCTTCCGTCGGCGGCTCACTGCCGATTGCCATGGGCGCCAAACTGGCGCGGCCCGACCGGCCGGTGCTGTGCGCCTCCGGCGACATGGGCGCGATGTGCAACATCGGCGAACTCGAAACCGCGGTGCGCGAAAATATTCCGATCGTGTACGTGGTATTCAACGACCAGGGCCTGGGCAACGAACGCGCGTTCCAGAACGAACATTTCGGCGGCCGCTACTTCGCTGTCGATTACAAAAATCCGGATTTCGGCGCGCTGGCAAAAGTCTTCGGCGCGCATGGCGAACAGGTCACCCGCCCCGGCGACCTCGAAGGCGCCATTCAGCGCGCGTTCGCCAGCGGCAAGCCGGCCGTCATCGATGTGATGATCGATCAGAACATGCTGGCACCGGTGGTGCACCGGGCTTAAGAGCGGTAATTAAGTGATTCAGTGATTGGGGGATTGGCTGGATTCAGACCATGGGTTCAATCACTTACTCAGTAGTCGATAAATAGGGTGACCATTGTGGAACTTCTTAGTGCTTTATGTAGGGTGGGCAAAGCGCAGCGTGCCCACCATGTAACGCTTGGCGTGTCCGCGTGGGCACGCTACGCCCCGAAGGAAGCCCTCTTGGGGGGCGCTTTGCCCACCCTACGTGCTGTCGCCTATGTTGGCGACTACTGAGTAATCACTAAATCACCTGACACCGTTCTTGAACGCCTTGGCGTGCAGGGTCGGATCCACATACGGCGCAGGATCGGTCAGCGTTTTCTGCGGCACACCAAAGCGGGTGCGCAATGCCAGCACAGTGCGTATGCCTTCCAGATCCAGCGCCAGGTCGCGCCAGAAGCCGCCCTTTTCATCAAGAAGAATATCCAACGACTGGCGCGCCAGTTCCGGCGTCATTGACACATCGTTGGCGATCAGCAGCGCAGCGGCGATTTCCCGGTTGCCGCGGTCATACAACCAGTCCATGGCGTCGCGGTAGGCGCGCATGAAACCGATCACCGCAGCTTCGTTGCGGCGTATCCACGTCCGCTGCGCGAATCCGGTGCGCCCCTGATAGCGGCCCAGCAGTTCGCGCGCCGTACCGAGTCGCGTAAAACCCTGGTCCGCGGCAATCCTGTCCAGCGGCGTGGCCAGCAGACCGGCGGCATATTTTCCGTCGAGCATGGCGCGCATGCGCGTAGGCCCGCCGCCGGTGCGTTCGTAGGTCACATCGGCGTCGGTCATGCCGGCGCGCGCGATCATCTCGCGCAGAATAAAGGCATAGCCGGTAGTCAAGGCATCCACCGCAATCTTCCTGCCACGCAGATCCGCCACCGATTTGATATCTGGCGCCGCCATCAGACTCTGGAAACTGTCATCGACTCCCATAAAAGCCACCAGGTCGCAGACGCCCTGAAACGGCGCTTCGCCCTGTCCTTCCTGATAAGCGACGAGGTTGTCTATTGCGGTGACGGCAAGGTCGAATTTGCCCTCGATCAGGTGGGTCATCAGGTACACCGAGTTCGGCGTATAGGTGATGTTGACCGCGATGCCATGCTGCGCAAAAAAGCCCTGGCGCTGGGCCACCCACGCCGGCAGCGAGTAGCCGCCGCCGAAGGTAATCATGTTGATGGTCTGCAGGTTCATCCGGGGAACGATACACGACGCGGCGCGGCATGAGTAGAATGCCGGCTCGTCCCTCACCGCGAGCAAACCCACATCATGAACGCCCCTGTAACCCGCCGCTGGACCGAACAACGCTGGCTTGTTGACAACGTCATCCGCTCGGTCGGCATCGACTGGGATCAGCCGCGCAGCATCAACTACAACGCGCCCTGCGGCCCCGA
>JANNHN010000163.1:0-1853 GCA_031404395.1 Betaproteobacteria bacterium | reverse complement strand
CTGCGAAACCAGCGCCTTCAGGTTCAGCGACAAGTCCATCAACAGTTGCGCGCGGCGCTCTTCGGGGAAGAAGTTGATGATCCGGTCCAGGGCCTGGTTGGAGCTGTTGGCGTGCAGCGTGGCCAGGCACAGGTGGCCGGTTTCGGCAAACGCCACCGCGTGCTCCATCGTCTCGCGGTCGCGGATTTCGCCCATCAGGATCACATCCGGCGCCTGGCGCAGCGAGTTCTTCAGCGCGGGGGCCCAATCGTCGGTGTCGATGCCGACCTCGCGCTGGGTCACGATGCAGTTCTTGTGCGCGTGTACGAACTCCACCGGATCTTCGATCGTGATGATGTGGCCGTAGGAATTCTCGTTGCGATAGTCCACCAAGCCGGCCAGCGAGGTGCTCTTGCCCGAGCCAGTGGCGCCGACGAAGATCGTCAGGCCGCGCTTGGTCATCGCCACTTCTTTGAGAATCTGCGGCAGGCCCAGGCTGTCGATGGTCGGAATGGTTTGCGGGATCGTTCGCATCACCAGGCCGACATGGCCTTGCTGCACGAAGGCGTTGACACGAAAGCGGCCAATGCCGGTGGGCGAAATCGCGAAATTGCACTCCTTCGTGCGCTCGAACTCGGCCGCCTGCTTGTCGTTCATCACGGCGCGCGTCAGCGCCATCGTGTGCTGGCCCGACAGCGGCTGCGGGCTGACTTTGGTGATCTTGCCGTCGACCTTGATCGCGGGCGGGAAATCGGCGGTGAGAAAGAGGTCCGAGCCGCTGCGGCTGACCATCAGGCGCAACAGGTCGTTGACGAATTTGGAGGCTTGGTCGCGTTCCATGTGAATCCTTGAATCGATCAGCCGGGGAAGTTGTCGGGCGTGCGCGCGCGACTGCGCGCCTCAGCCGGCGAAATGATGCTGCGCTTGACCAGTTCCGTCAGCGTCTGGTCCAGCGTCTGCATGCCCAGGCTCTGGCCGGTCTGGATCGCGGAGTACATCTGCGCGATCTTGTTCTCGCGGATCAGGTTCTTGATCGCCGAGGTGCCGAGCATGATCTCGTGCGCCGCCACGCGGCCCGAACCGTCCTTCAATTTGCACAGGGTCTGCGAGATCACGGCGATCAGCGACTCCGACAGCATCGAGCGGACCATTTCTTTTTCGGCCGCGGGGAACACATCGACGACGCGGTCGATCGTCTTGGCGGCCGAGCTGGTGTGCAGGGTGCCGAAGACGAGGTGGCCGGTTTCGGCGGCGGTGAGCGCCAGGCGGATCGTTTCCAGATCGCGCAGCTCGCCGACCAGGATCGCATCCGGGTCTTCGCGCAGCGCGGCGCGCAGCGCGTTGTTGAAGCTCAGCGTGTGCGGGCCGACCTCGCGCTGATTGACCAGGCACTTCTTCGATTCGTGCACGAACTCGATCGGGTCTTCGACCGTCAGCACGTGGCCGTATTCGTTTTCGTTGAGGTGATTGACCATCGCCGCCAGGGTCGTGCTCTTGCCCGAGCCGGTCGGGCCCGTAACCAGCACCAGGCCGCGCGGCTTGAGCGACAGCTCGGCGAAGATCTTCGGCGTGTTGAGCTGCTCGAGCGTGAGGATCTTGCTTGGGATGGTGCGGAACACTGCCGCCGAGCCGCGGTTCTGGTTGAAGGCATTGACGCGAAAGCGCGCCAGGCCCTGGATCTCGAAGGAGAAATCGCACTCCAGCGTGTCTTCGTAGTGCTTGCGCTGCGAGTCGTTCATGATGTCGTAAACCATGTCGTGCACATGCTTGTGCTCGAGCGGATCGACATTGATGCGGCGCACATCGCCATGCACCCGGATCATCGGCGGCAGCCCGGCCGACAGGTGCAAGTCGGAGGCCTTGTTCTTGACCGA
>JANNHN010000162.1:0-2016 GCA_031404395.1 Betaproteobacteria bacterium | reverse complement strand
ACGCTGTGCCAGATTGCGCGCGGCGAATTCGACATCGCACTGGTGCCGGTGACCACCGCGCTCTACCGCATGGCGCCGGTGGATTTTATTACCGCCAACACATTTTATTTCAAACAGGGCGCGAAATTCGGCGCCGACGCGCTGCGCCGGCAATTGACGCTCGCCGGCTACAACCATGTCACGCAGGTGGTGGCGCCCGGCGAATACAGTTTTCGCGGCGGGTTGATCGATCTCTATCCGATGGGCAGTCCGCTCCCCTACCGCATCGATTTGTTCGACGACGTCATCGATACCATCCGCAGCTTCGACATCGACAGCCAGCGCTCGATCATGAAGGTGCCGGAAGTGCGTTTGCTGCCGGCGCGCGAATTTCCGATGGACGAGGCTGCGCAGAAAGGTTTTCGCCAGCGTTTCCGCGAACGTTTCGAAGGCGATCCATCGCGCAGCCGGGTGTACAAGGATGTGTCCAAGGGCATCCCCACCGCCGGCATTGAATATTTCCTGCCGCTGTTTTTTGACAGCACCGCGCTGATCACCGATTACCTGCCGCAGAACACGCTGGTCTGCCTGCGCACCGGTGTGAGCGAAGCCATCGACGAGTTCTGGGCCGACACCCGCGGGCGGCACGCGATGGTGCGCGGCGATCTGGCCAATCCGGTGTTGCCGCCGCAGGAATTGTTTCTGACCGAGGACGCGTTTTTTGGCGCGCTCAAACCTTTTGCGCGGATTGATCTCGCTGCAGCAACACCGGCAGTGGTCGGCTCACCCGCAGAGATGGCGGAAAATATTAATAAAAACAATAACTTGCAAAACTCCCTCTCCCGCCCCAAGGCGGGAGAGGGAGAAAATTTCGTGGCGGAATCCACCGCCGCTTTACCACTGCTGAACATCGAGCGCCGCGCCGACGATCCGCTGCATCGTTTGCGCGCATTCGTGAATGATTTCGACGGCCGCGTGCTGGTGCTCGCCGAAAGCCTGGGCCGCCGCGAAACCATGCTCGAGTATTTCGCGGAGTACGATCTCAGGCCGGCACAGGCCGCGGACTACGCGCAGTTCAATGCGAGCGATACACGATTCATGCTGAGCGTCGCGCCGCTCAACACCGGGTTCATCGACACTGCCGCGCAGGTCGCGATCATCACCGAGAATGAGCTCTACGCGGCGCAGGTGCGCCAACGCGCCGCGCGCGAAGCCAAACGCACCTCGCCGGAAAACATGCTGCGCGACCTCTCCGAGGTCAAGATCGGCGATCCGGTGGTGCATGAAACCCACGGCATCGGCCGCTACCTCGGGCTGCAGACGCTTGCTATCGGCGAAGGCCGCATTTCTCAACTGAGTGAATTCCTGACGCTGGAATACGCCAACGCCGACAAACTCTACGTGCCGGTGTCCAGCCTGCATCTGATCAGCCGCTACAGTGGCGCTGCGCCGGAACAGGCGCCGCTACATCAGCTCGGCAGCGGCCAGTGGGACAAGGCAAAAAAGAAAGCCGCCGCGCAGGTGCGCGATACCGCCGCCGAACTGCTGGCGCTGTACGCGCAGCGCGCCATCCGCCAGGGTTACGCGTTCACCCTCAAACCGCACGACTACGAAGCCTTCGCCGAAGGCTTCCCGTTTGAGGAAACGCCGGATCAGGCAGCGGCGATCAACGCCACCCTCGAAGATCTGAAAAACCTCAAACCGATGGACCGGCTGATCTGCGGCGATGTCGGATTCGGCAAGACCGAGGTGGCGCTGCGCGCCGCGTTCGTCGCGCTGGCCGATGGCAAGCAGGTCGCCGTGCTGGTGCCGACGACACTGCTCGCGGAGCAGCACTTCCAGGTGTTCTCCGACCGCTTCGCCGACCTGCCGGTGAAGCTCGCCGAGCTGTCGCGCTTTCGCAGCGCCAAGGAAGTGAAGGTGGCGCTGGAGGGCATTGCCGCGGGCACGGTGGACATCGTGGTGGGCACGCACAAGCTGCTGTCCAGTGACGTGAAGTTCGCGCGCCTGGGCCTGCTGGTCATCGACGAGGAGCAC
>JANNHN010000161.1:0-2016 GCA_031404395.1 Betaproteobacteria bacterium | reverse complement strand
GAGATGGACGAGATCCTGTATGAGCTGCGCGATCACTGCGTCGGCCTCAACATCGGCCGCTGGGATTACATATTCAGTTGCATCAAGAAATTCCGCTCGAATAAGGATTTCTGCCTCGCCGACCGCAGCCAGGTGACGATGACGGCGCCGTTCATGCGCGCCTATGCGTTGTTGCTGATTCAGACCTGCCACAAGCGCAACGCTTTTGCGATGGGCGGCATGGCCGCGCAAATTCCGATCAAGGATGATGTCGCGGCCAACGAGGCGGCGCTGGACAAGGTGCGCGCCGACAAGGAGCGCGAAGCCACCGACGGCTGCGACGGCACCTGGGTGGCACATCCGGGACTGGTCGGCATCGCCAAAGAAATCTTCGACAAGCACATGCCGGCCGCGAATCAGGTCAGCCGCCAGCGGCCGGACGTGAAGGTCACGGCCAAAGACCTGCTCAACTTCCGGCCGGAAGCGCCGATCACCGAAGCCGGTCTGCGCAATAACATCAGTGTCGGCATCCAGTACATCGGTGCCTGGCTCGCCGGCAACGGCTGCGTGCCGGTGTACAACCTGATGGAAGACGCCGCCACCGCGGAAATCTCGCGCTCGCAGATCTGGCAGTGGATGCGCAGCCCCAAGGGCGTGCTCGACGACGGCCGTAAAATCACCCGCGACATGTTCCGCAAGATGCTGCCCGAAGAACTCGCTCGCGTGCACCGCGAACTCGGGGAAACCGCATGGCAAGCCGGGCGTTACGAGAAGGCCGCAAAACTGTTCGAACAAATCACCGCCAGCGACGACTATGTGGAATTCCTGACGCTGCCGGGCTACGAGCAACTCACGCGCGAACTGCAAGAAGCGAAAGTTGCGGCGTAATACAACATTCTGCGACGCAAAGCCCCCGCACCGGGGGCTTTTTTTATGGGACGGTACCCGCCACGCGCCGGCGCCTTGTTTCACACTACACTCGCCCCATGACCGCAGTCATCCTGTTCAACAAGCCTTACGGCGTAATCTGCCAGTTCAGTCCGTCGCCGCCGCACGCCACGCTGAAGGATTACATCGACGTTCCCGATGTGTACCCGGCAGGACGCCTCGACACCGACAGCGAAGGTCTGGTTGTGCTGACCGCCGACGGCGCCCTGCAGCACCGCATTACCGATCCACAGCACAAGCTGCCGAAAACCTACTTCGTTCAGGTGGAAGGCGCACCGGCCGATGCAGCGCTGGCGCCGCTGCGCGACGGCGTACAGCTCAGCGACTATCGCGCACGACCGGCGACAGCAGAAATCGTCGATGCGCCGTCCTGGTTATGGCCGCGGGTGCCGCCGATTCGCACACGCCATGCCATCCCCACGGCATGGCTGCAGATTACCCTGCGCGAAGGCCGCAATCGCCAGGTGCGACGGATGACCGCAGCCATCGGTTTCCCGACGCTGCGGCTGATCCGCTACAGCGTGGGGCCATGGTCGACCGACGGTCTCGCACCGGGACAGTTCCGGGCTGCCGCCGATCAATGATGAACGTTAAAATACACTGATGACAAAACAGGAACACATCTGGAAACCTAATGTCACCGTCGCCGCCGTCGTGGAGCGTAACGGCACATTCCTGCTGGTCGAGGAAGAAACCGCGCACGGTATCCGTTATAACCAGCCAGCCGGACATCTTGAACCGGGAGAATCGCTGCTCGCCGCGGTCACCCGGGAAACACTGGAAGAAACCGCATGGCAATTCAAGCCGACCGCGTTGCTCGGCATCTACCAGTACCGCCACGACGCCGACGCCGTGACTTATCTGCGCTTCGCGTTCACCGGAGAACTGGCGGCACACGAGCCCGATCGCGCACTCGACACCGGCATCCTGCGCGCCTTGTGGATGCCGGTCGCCGACATCCATGCCAACCGTGCGCAACACCGCAGCCCGCTGCTGCTGGAATGCATCACCGATTACGTCAGCGGCCATCGATATCCGCTGACGATGATCCATCACCACGACTGAAACCATGAGCCGCAAACAAAAAAT
>JANNHN010000160.1:0-2429 GCA_031404395.1 Betaproteobacteria bacterium | reverse complement strand
TTCCCTGGTGGCGGGCATGGCGAGAACCTGCACCAGCCCGGCGTTCAGCTTTTTGACGATTTCGCCGGGGGTCTGCGCCGGAGCCAGGACGCCGATCCAGTTGGTCACCTCGAATTCGGGCACGCCCGCTTCCGCCATGGTCGGCACGTTCGGCAGGTACGGCGAACGTTTCGAGGACGTTACGGCCAGCGCACGCAATTTGCCGGATTTGATCAACGACAGCGTTGCGGGCAACCCGGGAAACATTACCTGGACATCTCCCGCCACCAACGCCGTAACAGCCGGGCCGTTACCCTTGAAGGACACGCCGACCATATTCACGCCCGTCTTGAGTTTGAATAATTCGCCGGAAAGGCTGGCCGTGCTGCCGACACCGCCGAAACCGAAGTTGAGATCCGCCGGCCTGCGCCTGGCCAGGGCGACCAGATCCTTTACGGATTTCACCGGGAGAGAGGGATGCACCATCAGCATGTTCGGCTCTTTGGAGACCAGGGACACCGGGACGAAATCCCTGTGGGTATCGTAGGGCAGTTTTTTGAACAGACTCACGTTGGTGCTGAAAGTGGTCGGTGTGATCAGAATCGTATGGCCGTCGGCGGGAGCGTGGGCTACGATCTCGGCGCCGATGATGCCCGAGGCGCCGCCGCGATTATCCACGAGGACGGGCTGCCCCCAGATCTCCAGAAGTTTCTGGCCGATGATGCGCGCCGAGGTATCGACGCCGCCGCCCGGCGCCGTCGGCACGACCATGCGGATGGGCTTGGCGGGGTAGCCCGCGGCGACATTGGCCTGGGACCAGGCGGGTCCCGCCGCCAGCGCAAGTAACACGGTGAGGTATGCAGTGTTCCGGGTTGTGTTCATTTTGTCCTCCAATCGGTCATTGTTATGGTTGTTGATGCTGAGTCACGGCATTTTCGTGTCAATGCAGGCCGTGCCATTGACCCGGACGTCGATATCGGACGCGGCCGCAAGGCGGCTGGTGACCCCACCGGACAGGGCGGCGGCCCTGATGCGTTGCCAGTCGGTGCACAAGGCATCATCGAGCGTCAGGTCGATGACGATGCGGTCGCGGCGTCCGGGAGCGATCGGCGCATCGAAACGGACATCGGTGCGGAGGTTGCGGCAGGGCGTGCCGCTTTCTGTGAAGTGCCGGCGCAGGCCACCCGAAGCGCAGGAACCGATTGCGAGCAGCAGCATTTCACCGGAGGTGAAGCCCGTATCGGTGCCGCCTTCATCCAGGGGCCGGTCGGTGATCACGGTGCGGCTGCGCGCCGTGCCGAGTAATTGTGTGCCGGATAACATGACAACACTGGCTTTGACGACCATGGCGCGACAAACCTCCGGCAGGCGTGGGTAAGCGGTGAGGCTAAGGGCCTTGCGTGCGGGGCCGCAAGGAAGAAACCGGGATTTAGTTGGAGAAATCCATCACCGCACCGCAACAGGCGTTTCTCTGCCGCGGTAGGCGGCTGGCGAGATGTGAAAATACTGCCTGAAGCGCCGATTGAAATAGGCTTCGTCCTCAAAGCCGGCGGCACTGGCTACCTCCGACACCCGCAGCGTCGTGTGAGTGAGCAGTTCCCGCGCCTTTTCCATACGCCTGGAGGTCACCAGACTGGTGAAGGTCTTGCCGGTTTCCTGTTTGAGCAGGTTGGTCAGGTAATTCGGCGACAGGTTGGCCGCGCGCGCCGCTTCGGCGAGCGTAATGTCCCCTGAAAGATTTTCCCGGATGTAGCGCATCACGCGGGCAAGGGTCTGGGTGTGATGCCGCTGCTGTGCATGTCCATCGGCCAGGGACAGCGGTTGCTCGAACCGTTCACACACCGTGCCGATCAGCAGCGCAAGGTTGGCGCGGATAATATCGCGCGAAAACAGGCTGCGGCGGGCATGTTCGGACGTCATTTTTTTGCAGGCGTTGCGCACGAGCTCCAGATCGGCGTCCCTCAGCACGAAATCCAGCGTGTCCTGGAACAGGAACGGCGCCAGCAGCGGGGCCTGGGCAATCGGCACGTTTTCCAGTTCCAGCGGATCGGCTTTCAGGTCGGGGAACAGAAAACTCTGCTGGAAATTGATGACGTAAAAACGAGAATTTGCGGGCCGTCCACCCAGATGCACGCGGTAAGGCAATACAAACGCGAGCGATCCGGGCTCCAGCCGGCGCTCGGCAGCGCCGATGTAATGGCGCGTCGTGCCTTCGAGGTTGACCTGGATCTGGAAGAATTCGTGGCGATGGGCTTGTTCGGCGTGCGGTGCGCGGCTTTCGTTGCGGATCCAGAAGTCGCCGTGTGTGGCGCGCTCAGCCGTCAGGTAGGTTTTGATGGTGCGTGCCACGTTGAACCCCGTTGGTTCCGATGACCCGGATGGTCGGTCAGGCTTTTGCCGCGATGGTCAGTCCGACGACGTTGTTGTCCTCGATCGCCTTGGCCACCAAG
>JANNHN010000159.1:0-5408 GCA_031404395.1 Betaproteobacteria bacterium | reverse complement strand
GCTCTCCATCCAGCAAAAACATGCACGGCACGGAAACCGCGGTTGAAGTGCCGCAGGCCCAGAAGTTGGTGAAGCTGATTGCATTCTTTTGCCTTAGCCGCGGATTCGTGTCGCGTTGATAGCCATTGAGGGAAAAGCGGTCAGCCCGGGCTGTTTCGCCAATCACCATGATGATCAATTCGCGGTCCACATCCGAGGCGGGGATCACCGCATCGGCGCCAACGATAACCATAGGCGCGTCTGATCCGGATTCCAGCAATTGGGTTGTGTATTTGATCACCGAGTAAACGTAATAGACCGGGTTCGCGTGCGCGCGCAGATCCTTGTGCTCTCTGAGAAAAGATGCGTAAAAGCTGCCGAACACCAACACTGTCCCGATCACCAGCACGAGTGTGATACTGAACAGTTTCAGGCGGGAAATGAATTCGTCGCGCAAGCCGCGCCATTTCAGCGGCGCCAGGCCGACCACCAGTGCCGGAAAAATACCCAGAACGGTCAGGTAGGCCAGCAGTTTTAGATTGAATAACTCAAGAGCTTCAGCAGTGTTGGTGTGCGCAATATTTCGCAACATGTCATCGCTGATGACGACGCCGTAGCTGTCCATGAAATAAGCGGTGAGCGAGGACAGCAGCAGGATGATCATCAACGCCGGTTTCGTTGTATGTTTGAAACACAGGGTTGCGAGCAGGAGGACGGTGGTGCCTCCAAACACCACGATCAGGGAAAACAGGGCGAATACATTGTCGCCAGTCATCGGGTACGCTTTCAGTACGTTCGCAACAAAAGCGCCATTGCAGAAGAAGGTCAGAAACGCTGCGACAAGAAGAATCAGGGTATTTATGGATAGGCTGGTTTTGGTCATAAAGATCTGCTGTGTGTTTTATTTTCGCGTCCGTTGATGCTTGATGGACTGAACAAATCCTTCGACAGGACGAACGGTAAGTTGTTGATTCCGTTCGTGGTGATGCTGAGCGCTGTCGAAGCATCGAACCATGAGCGGAATTCACTGGTTCAGCGTTTCCTCAGTGTTGTTCATGGCGCGGGTTCTTCAGATCGACCAGGATATCGTTCGTTCCGGAAAGGGAGCGCCAGCATGCCGGTGAGCGTGGCGCATTGCGCGGGATCGCGGAATTCGGGAATGCCGATGACCATCGCCTCCTGCCCGGCGACCGGATCGGGACGGTAGGTGCCGAGGAGCCGGTCCCACCAGGTCAGGTTGAAGCCGAAGTTGCTGTCGGTCTCGCGACGCACGACCGAGTGATGTATCCGGTGCATGTCGGGCGTGACGATCAGCCATCGCAGCGCGCGGTCGATGGCTAACGGGATGCGGACATTGCTGTGGTTGAACATGGCCGTCGCATTCAGAAACACTTCGAACAGCAGCACGGCCACCGCCGGCGCGCCCAGCAGGGCGATCGCCGCGAGCTTGATGAGCATGGAGAGCGCGATTTCGACCGGATGAAAGCGCGCGCCGGTGGTCACATCGAAATCCAGATCCGCGTGGTGTACCCGGTGCAGCCGCCAGAGTGCCGGCACGGCGTGGAGCATGACGTGCTGGAGATAAATGGCGAGGTCCAGCGCCACGACGGACAGCAGCAATGCGAGCCAGAAAGAAATCTCGACGGTATTGAACAATCCCCAGCCGCGCGCGGCAGCCAGCGCGGCGAAACTGACGGCGGCCAGCGGGAACAGCAGCCGCACCACGATGCTGTTCAGCACCGCCAGCGCCAGGTTGCGCGGCCAGCGCGTCCATCGCGGCAACGACCGCACCCGGCGCGGCGCCGCGATTTCCCACGCGGCCATCAAGGCGAAGACGCCGACAAATGCGGCAAGCCGTATGGCGGGCTCATAGGCCAGGGCAAATTCATTGAATGTCACGACACCGTTCCTTGCACTGCGGTCTTGGCTTCGGCCGGGACGCACCAGGCGCTGCAAGACGCGCTGTAAAACGCGCGCTGTAAAATAACGCTGTAAAACAATCTTATCGCACCATCAAGCCGGGCGCGGCGCAAACATGATGATGGCCATGCCGGTGACGGCGACTGCGGCGCCGGTCAGATCCCAGACGGTCGGGCGGATGCCATTGACCGCCCACAGCCAGAGAATCGCCGTGGCGACATAAACGCCGCCGTATGCGGCATACACCCGGCCGGCCGCTGCCGGATGCAGGGTCAGCAGCCAGACGAACAACGCCAGCGCTATCGCGGCGGGCGCCAGCACCCACACCGGCGCGCCTTTGTGCAGCCACAGGTACGGCAGGTAGCAGCCGACGATTTCGGCAATCGCGGTGGCGACGAACAAGGCCGTGGTTTTCAGTTCAAACATTGTTGTTGTTCTCCCGTTGGCACTGGTAAATGACTGCGTAAGCCTTCTCGGCAATCGCGTCGTCGATCAGGCAGGCCACCGCCTGCACGAATTCGCGCGGGGCCTCCGCGATCAGCAGATCTGTCACCCACGCATGCACCACGCCCTGGCGCCGCGCATCGGGCATCACCAGCAGCCGTTCCAGCGTGGCGTTGATCTGCGGATCCTCGCAGGCGGCGCGCAGCAGGCCGACAAAGCCTTCGATCTCGGTGACGGAGCGGGGCGAGTTTGCGGTCATGCCGGCATTGTAATGATGCCCGACGCTCACAGGTAAATCATAACTTGTTGATTTTATTGAATAAAATTATCGTTTATAATGCGCGCCGCAATGCGCTCACCGCACTCCGCATGAGCGGCGCACAGGGTTTTACATGAGCATCGACAGGGAAGTTTCGCGGCGACGCACATTCGCCATCATTTCGCATCCGGACGCGGGCAAGACCACGTTGACCGAGAAGCTGCTGCTGTTCGCGGGCGCGATTCACATCGCCGGCAGCGTGAAGTCGCGCAAGGCTTCGCGCTACGCAACCTCCGACTGGATGGAAATCGAGAAGCAGCGCGGCATTTCGGTGGCGAGCTCGGTGATGCAGATGGAATACCGCGACTGTGTGATCAATCTGCTCGATACTCCGGGCCATCGCGATTTTTCCGAAGACACCTATCGTGTGCTGACCGCGGTGGACGCCGCGCTGATGGTGATCGACGCCGCCAACGGCATCGAGCCGCAGACGCTGCGGCTGCTGCAGGTGTGCCGTGCGCAGAACACGCCGGTGATCACCTTCATCAACAAGATGGACCGCGAAGTGCGCGAACCGACGGATCTCGTCGATGAAATCGAGCGCACGCTGGGCATGCCGGTCGTACCTTGTACGTGGCCCGTGGGCATGGGCAAGCAGTTCAAGGGCGTGTTTGATCTGCGCAGTGACCGCATGCGCGTGTTCCAGCCGGGTGAAGACCGTATCGGCGCCGAGGACGAAATCCTGTCAGGCATCGATAATCCGGAATGTATTGCGCGTTACGGCGATACTTTCGCCCACGCCCGTCAGGAAATCGAGCTGGTACAGGGCGTGTCGCCGGTCTATGACCGCGAGGCTTTTCTTGCCGGCAAACAGACGCCGCTGTTCTTCGGATCGGCGATCAACAATTTCGGCGTGCAGGAAGTGCTGGATGCAGTGGTTGATTTTGCATCGCCGCCGCGCCCGCATCATGCCCAGCAGCGCGAAGTCGATCCGGTCGAACCGAAATTTTCCGGCGTGGTGTTCAAGATCCAGGCCAACATGGATCCGGGCCATCGCGACCGCGTCGCTTTCATCCGCATCTGCTCGGGGCGGTTCGAGCGCACCATGCGCCTGAAAAACTGCCGCACCGGTAAATTCTTCCGGCCGAGCAGCGTGGTGTCGTTTCTTTCGCAGCGCCGCGAGCAGGTCGAGGACGCGTACGCGGGGGATATCATCGGCATCCCCAATCACGGTGTGCTGCAGTTGGGCGACACCCTGACCGAGGGCGAAGATCTGCAATTCACGGGACTGCCGTTTTTTGCGCCGGAATTGTTCCAGACCGTCGAAGTGGCGGATCCGCTGCGCAGCAAGCAGTTACGCACCGGCCTCGCACAGTTGGGCGAGGAGGGCGCGATTCAGGTGTTCAAGCCGGTCGGCGGCGGCATGCTGCTGCTCGGCGCCGTCGGCCAGTTGCAGTTCGAGGTGGTAGCGCACCGGCTGAAGCATGAATACGGCTGCGCGGCGCGCATGGCGCCGGCGCGTTACATCGGCGCGCGCTGGGTCACCTGTGATGACGAGCGGGAATTGCAGCGTTTCATCGACGCCAACGCCCATCGCGTGGCCCGCGACGCGGTCGGTGCGCCGGCATTTCTTGCCGGCAATCTCATCGAAATCGAGGTCGCTGCCGAGCAGTGGCCGAAAATAAAATTCCACGCGCTGCGGGAACACGCCGGGCTGATTTTTCACGCCCATGCGGTCGGCTAACGCAGTACCCGTAGCCCGGATAAGGCCGCAGGCCGCCATCCGGGTCCGCCCCCCAAGGGGACTTCCTTCGGGCGCGCTGCCTCCGGGCTACTTGATGCTGGTTTCTGTCACGCCAATTCGGTAAAGACCTTGCGGATTTCAGTGACGCGCGCCTTCAGGTCGGGGATTTTGACTTCGATGCGCAGCCGGTCCGGGCCGGCGAGCTTGTAGTTGCGTTTGGTCTGGATCAGCTTGATGATTTTCATCGGTTCGATCGGCGGATTAGGCACGAATTGCATCTGGATGGCATTCTCGCTGGCGTCGATGCGGGCGATGCCCAGCGGCTTGCCGAGGATGCGCAACCGGTGGCAGTCGATCAACGTGCGCGTGGCATCCGGCAGTTCGCCGAAACGGTCGATCAGCTCTTCCTGCAGCAGTTGCAGGTGGTCTTCGTTGATGCAGTTGGCGAGGCGCTTGTAGAGCACCAGCCGCTCATGCACATCGCTGCAGTCGAGGTCGGGCAGCAGCGCCGGTGCGTGCAGATTGATCTCGGTGGTGACGCCGAGCGGGGCGTTGAGATCCGGCTCCTTGCCGGCCTTCAGCGATTTCACCGCGGCATCGAGCATGGCGCAATACAGGTTGAAGCCGATTTCCTGCATTTCTCCTGATTGTGAGTCGCCCAGCACCTCACCCGCGCCGCGGATTTCAAGATCATGCATGGCGAGGAAAAATCCGGAACCCAGCTCTTCCATGGACTGGATGGCTTCGAGCCGCTTCTTGGCGCCGGTAGTGATATTGCCTTCATCGGGCAGCAGCAGGTAGGCGTAGGCCTGGTGGTGCGAACGGCCGACGCGGCCCCGCAACTGGTGCAGTTGCGCCAGACCAAAGCGGTCAGCGCGGTTGATGATGATGGTGTTGGCGGTGGGGATGTCGATGCCGGTTTCGATGATGGTGGTACACAGCAGCACGTTGAAGCGGCCCTGGTAGAAGTCACGCATGGCGAGTTCCAGATCGCGCTCGCGCATCTGGCCGTGGGCGATGCGGATCCGCGCTTCGGGCAGCAGTTGCGTCAGTTCTTCTTCG
>JANNHN010000158.1:0-3599 GCA_031404395.1 Betaproteobacteria bacterium | reverse complement strand
CCTGCTCAATGAATACAAGGCCGCGTCCAACGGCAAGGTCATCATCGAGAAATTCAATCCCGAGCCGGATTCGGATGCCGAGGATTCGGCGGCACTCGACAACGTCGAAGGCCAGATGACCAACACCGGCGAGAAATTCTATCTCGGTCTGTCGGTATCCTTTCTTGACCAGAAGTCGTCGATCCCCGTGCTGACGCCGGATCGCGAGCGCCTGCTCGAGTACGACATCACGCGTTCAATTTCGCAGGTGGGGCAGGCGAAAAAGCCGGTCATCGGCATCATGAGCCATCTGCCGGTGCTGGGCCGCTCGCTCGACCCGGTGAAAAAACAGCAGCCGCTGGAGCCGTGGGTGCTGGCCGCTGAACTCAAACGCATTTTCGACGTGCGCAAAGTCGAAATGAGCGCCACCAAAATCGACGACGACATCAAGGTGCTGCTGGTGATTCATCCACGCGACATCCTGGAACCCGCGGAATACGCGCTCGACCAGTTTGTCATGCGCGGCGGCAAGCTGATCACCTTTGTCGATACCTATGCCTATTTCGATCAGCAGCCCGATTTGCAGAACCCGTTCGGCGGCAGTGCGGCCGGGCAGTCCACGCTGACCAGCCTGTTCAAGGCCTGGGGCGTCGAACCCAGCCACGGCAAGGTGGTCGCCGATCTGAGTTTCGCCAGCGGCGAAGGCCCGCGGCTGTTGCCGACGCTGCTGTCGCTGAATACCGAAGCGCTGAACATGGACGACGTGGTGACCAGCCAGGTCGGCACACTGCTGATGCCGTTTGGCGGCAGCTTCGTGGTGAAACCGCCCGAGGGCATCAAGCTGAACACGCTGGTACATACGTCGAAGAATTCGATGCTGGCTGATCTGATCATTGCCACGCTGTCGGGAGAACCCTCGACGCGGGGTTTCCAGCCTTCGGGCAAGGAAGAGCCGCTGGCATTCCGGCTGACCGGCAAATTCAAGACGGCGTTTCCCAACGGCAGACCTGCCGATCCGTTTGCGCGCGGCAAGACTGTGGACCCGGCGCAGTTCGAGGCCGACCGCAAGGCGCATTTAAGTGTAGCCGCCGCGGAAAACACCGTGGTCATCGTCGGCGATGCCGACATGCTGACCGACGGCGCCGCGGTTGATATCCAGGAAATCTTCGGCCAGCGCGTGGCGGTGCCCCGGAACGGCAATCTCGCCTTCGCACAGGGTCTGGTCGAGCAGATGGCGGGCGACAGCGCGCTGATCAATCTGCGCAGTCGCGCGGCGTTCAGCCGGCCGCTGACGGTGATCAAACAGATGGAAGCGCGGGCGCAGGAAACCTACCTTGGCAAGATCAAGGGGCTGGAGGACACGCTGAACCAGACCACCGAAAAACTGCAGGCGTTGCAGAAGGGCGGAAAATCACCCACCGCCGGCGCAATCCTGACCACGGAGCAGCAGGCGGAAATGGAAAACTTCCGCAAGAAATCGGTCGAGGTGCGCAGGGAGCTGAAGGAAGTGCGCAAAAACCTGCGTGAGGAAACCGATTCACTGCAACTGTGGACCAAGGTAATCAATATCGCGCTGGTACCGCTGCTGGTGATGGCGCTGGGGATTGCGCTGGCGGTGATCAAGCGCCGCCAGGCGAATGCCCGGGTGCGCGCGTCATGAACCGCAAACAGTTTCTGTGGTTGATGCTGGCGGTCCTGGTCATGGGTGGGGCGGGACTGGCGCTGGTGTGGAAAGATCTGACGGCGTATCGCGACAGCGGCGCCAAAATCGGCGCACGCCTGATGCCTGACATCAGGATCAGCGACGTGGCGAAGCTGCGGCTGCAGGACGCGAATCAGGAAGTGACGCTGGCGATCAAGGACAAGGTCTGGCGCGTCGAACAGCGCGGCGGTTATCCGGCGGATTTTGCCGAGATCAGCGGCCTGATTCTCAAGCTGCTCGAGGCCAAGGTGGTGCAATCCGAACAGGTGGGCGCCAGCCTGCATCCGCGGTTGAATCTCGCGCTGCCCGGCAAGGGTGCGAAAGAGGGCACCGGCACGCTGCTCGAACTGAGTGATGTTTCGGGAAAGCTGCTCGCCAGCATGGTGCTCGGCAAGGTGTCGCTGAAAAAAGATGCGATGAATCCGCTGCCCAATGCCAAGGACGGCGTACCCGCCGGCCGGCATGTGCTGGTGGCGGGCAAGGGCGATCTGGTTTTTGTGGTATCCGATCCGCTGGAAAAAGCGGTTGCGCAGCCCGGCGCCTGGGTGGCGCGCGATTTTTTCAAGATGGAGCGCATCAAGACGCTGCAGCGCGCGGGTAGTGACGCAAAAGCGGACGCAAAAGCGGACGCAACATCGGGCAGCGCGTCGTGGAAAATTTCACGTGATGAAGAGTGGGGCCAGTGGAAGTTTGTCACCGGCGGCGACCGGCTGGATCCCAGTGCCGCGGTGACCGTGACCAATGCGCTGGCCAATCTTGCCTTCAGCGATGTCATTACCGACGACCAGACCGGCACCGACAAGGCCGTCACGCTGACCGCGGAAACGTTCGACAACCTGAGCTACACGGTAAAACTCGCGCCACACGCCAACGGCGACTTCGTGCTGCGCTTCAAAGTGGCCGGTACGCCGCCGCCAACGCGCAAGCCCGAGCCCAGGGAAAAACCCGAGGACGCAGCAAAACGCGACAAGGAATTCGCTGAAAACCGGCAACGCCTCGAAGCGCGCGTGATGCTGGAGCAGGCGCGTTCGCAGTGGGCATACGTGGTGCCGGGCAAGCAGGCGGCGCCGCTGCTGCTCAAGCGCGAGCAGCTGGTGGCCGCCGCCCGCCCGCAGAACATCAATAAGTAATTGTTTTAATTGATGTTTTAAAGGTCTGCGCGGTGGAGTTATACTGCGTTGATGAAAACCGTGGTGATCATGGTCGCCTTGGCTGCCTTGTCCGGCTGCGCGGTGACGCTGCACGGTCAGCAGACCAGCGGCGGCGGTTCGACATCGACGACAACCGGCAGCAGCGTGCAGGCCACAACCCGTGCCGGCAATGCGCGTCTCGGCGCCTCATTCGGATCGGCGCCCGCACCCGGCGCACCGGGCGGTCAGGTGCATTTTTCCAAAGGCGCATCCGCGGTACTGGTGCTGGGGGTGCTGATTGCCGGCACGGTGGATGCCATCAACGAATTGTTCCGGCCGGCGCCGCCGCGCATCGGGCGCGCTGCCGCCGATGGCTCCGTATCACAGACCTGTTCCTGTTACGGCTGGCAGCCCGGTGCTGAGCGGGCAGATTGATTTTTCGCGACTATTCAGCGTGGACGACAAATCAACATCTCCCTCGCCCTCCGGGACAAGGGAACACTTGAAACGGAGTAGAGGGTGGCGCGCAGCGCCGGGTGAGGGAGGTTTTTGACTTTTCGCTCACGCTGAATAGATACGGTTTTTCTTGATAATTTCCTTCAACAACGATTGCACACATCGACATGAGTGAAAACAAAGACCCGCAATCCCCCATGCCTTCACCTGTTTTTCCGCCCGGTAAAAAATGGGAAATCAAAAAACGCTCCGGCATCTACGAATCCGACATCACGGCGATGGTGCGTGGCATGCTGGAAGACGATTCGATACGCGAAGATCAGCGCGCGGCG
>JANNHN010000157.1:0-3690 GCA_031404395.1 Betaproteobacteria bacterium | reverse complement strand
CACAGTACTGCAGGATCCGCAGCAACGGAATCTGCGGTCCACTGATGCGGTGGTGCGCGATTGCGCGCAGTGGTTTGGTGATGCTGATGCGCGCATCGATGCTGCGGGTGTCCGTGACGCCGAAGACAGCCGTGTAGCCGGATTTCCGTATTTGCGCAGCAACCGGTTTCTTGCTTCATTCCGGAATGGCGTTGCGGCCAATTCGTCTGACTTGCGCGCATGGGCGTCTCACATGCGCGATGCTGACCTGCGTGCACGGGGTGTCGAGCTGCGCACCCTGTTCCCCGCGACTGCACAAGAGACCCTGGCAGTCGCGCAGCGTTGCGGCGATCTGCTGTTGCGCCACGATCTTGCCGATCCAACGACGGCCATTGCGCTGCGCGAGCGGGTACCGGTGCCTGATGCCTATCGCGACTGGCAGCGGGTCGCGGGGCTGTACGCGTTGACGCGAATCCCATTTGCCCATGGTGTTGCGCAGTGGCAGGAAGAGACGCAAGCGATGTTCGCACAGGTGCGCAGCGGCGCGCCGTCGCCGCATCCGGTAGAGCGTTATGGACCATCGAACGGCGCACGTTATGCACGCGCAGAAGTGGCGGCGTTGCTGGCGCGGGCTGAGGGGCAGCCGCTGGGCATTCCGCCATGGAGTGCGACGGAGCAGGCAAAGCTGTTGTTCACCCATGCACCTGTGTTTGAAGTGGAGACGAGCGGGGCTTTTGATCGTCCTGGCGCACTGGTCTGGCGCGGCGCCGAGAGTCCGGATGTGGACGTGAACCAACCGGTCGTTTATCAGCGTATTGCGTTTACGCGTTACGGCGGACGCACATTGGTGCAGTTGGTTTATACGATGTGGTTCGGCGAGCGACCGGCCGATCATGCATTTGACATACTGGCCGGCAAACTCGATGGCCTGGTGTGGCGGGTGACACTGGCGCCTGACGGGGAGCCGGTTCTGTTTGACACCATGCATCCCTGCGGATGTTTTCACATGTTCCTGCCGACGTCGTCTGCCGTTGCACTGCCGGCGCCGGATCCCGTCGACGAGTGGGCATTTGTGCCGGCCGCAATGCCGCGGGTATCCGATGGTGAGCGTATTCTCCTGCGGCTGACGACGCGGAGTCATTATTTGATCGACGCCGGTGTATTGCCGGCAGGCGGTTCTGCGCCGCGCAGCTATGACCTCGTCAACGAGCATGTGCTGCGCTCGCTGCCGCTGCCCGGTGGCGGTATGCGCAGCATTTATGGCGCTGATGGGCTGGTTCCCGGCACCGAGCGACCCGAGCGCATGCTGTTCTGGCCGATGGGCATACCCAGCGCCGGTGCGATGCGGCAATGGGGCAGCCATGCCACGGCTTTTGTAGGGCGCCGTCACTTCGATGATGCCGATCTGATCGAGCGGCGTTTCCGCCTGAAGTTCGACTAGCGCGGGGATGGCACTGCATAATCGGTGCCGCTTATGGTTCCCGCGCATTCCAAGCCAGCCCCCTGGGATATTTTCTGCAAGGTCGTCGATAACTTCGGTGATGCCGGTGTTTGCTGGCGCCTGGCGCGGATTCTGCAGCGCGAACATGGCCTGCGGGTGCGATTGTGGATCGATGATCTTGCCCCGCTGCAGGCGCTCTGTTCCGGTGTTGATGGCGATGCCCGGGTGCAATGTGTCGAAAACGTTGATGTGCGCCGGTGGACCGGCGATACGTTCATTCCGGATGATGCTGCCGTGGTCATCGAGGCATTTGGCTGCGGATTGTCCGCTGCGCACGTGGCGCAAATGGCCGCGCACGCCCATCCGCCGCTGTGGATAGTGCTCGAATACCTGAGCGCCGAAGCATGGGTGGATGAGCACCACGGACTGGCTTCACCGCATCCGCGGCTGGCGCTGAAGCGCTGGTTTTTCTTTCCCGGTTTTACAGCAAAGACCGGCGGCCTGTTGCGCGAAGCTGATCTGCCGGCGCGGCGTGATGCGTTCGGACCGGCGCAACAGCAGGCGTTTTGGCGCAGTCATGGCTATATCGACGCGGCTTCCCCCGTATTGAAGCTGTCGCTGTTCGCCTATGCGGATGCGCCGGTGGTCGAATGGTTGACGGTCCTTGCGCAGGGCGCACAGCCGGTCGTGGTGGCGGTACCGGGCCCGTCTCTGCTGCCGGCAGTGCAGGCCGTCTGCGGTTCTGCGCTGCAGGAAGGTTCAGCGCTACGGCAGGGTGCGCTGGAAGTGCGCCTGCTGCCGTTCCTGCCGCAGGCGCAGTACGACGAACTGCTGTGGGCCTGCGATTTCAATCTGGTGCGTGGTGAGGATTCGTTGGTACGGGCGCAGTGGGCCGCCCGGCCCCTGGTCTGGCAACCGTACCGACAGGACGACGGCGCGCATCAGCGCAAGATGGCAGCCTTTCTCGGTCGTTATGGTGCAGGGCTGGCGCCGGTCACGGCGGCGGCAACCACGGCGTTCTGGCGGGTGTGGAACGGGGGTGGTGGCGATATGGTTACTGCGTGGGCAGACCTGAGGGCCGCAGTCCCGGATCTGGCGGAGCATGCCCGGCACTGGGCCGATCGGCTGGCTGCATTTCGTGATCTGGCGGCACAACTGGTCGAATTTGCGCACGACAAGGTAGAATAGCGCCCTTTTTAAGCTGCTTTACAAGGATGCAGGGTATGAAAATCGCACAGGAAGTCCGCGCGGGCAATGTCATCATGGTCGGGAAAGACCCGATGGTGGTACTGAAGGCTGAATTCAGCAAATCCGGCCGCAACGCGTCGGTGGTCAAGATGAAACTGAAGAATCTGTTGTCGGGCAGTGGTGCGGAAACCGTTTATCGCGCCGACGAAAAATTCGACATGGTGCAACTGGAACGCAAGGAAGTGACCTATTCCTACTTTGCCGAACCGTCCTATGTGTTCATGGACGCCGAATTCAATCAGTTCGAAGTCGACAAGGAAAATCTCGGCGACGCGCTGAATTATCTCGAAGACGGCATGGAAGTCGAAGTCGTGCTCTATGAAGGCCGTGCCATTTCAGTGGAAATTCCGCAGACGATTGTGCGCGAAATCATTTACACTGAACCCGCGGTGCGCGGCGATACTTCAGGCAAGGTGCTGAAACCGGCCAAGCTCAACACCGGCTTTGAAATCCCGGTGCCGCTGTTCTGCGCCACCGGCGACAAAATCGAGATCGATACCCGCACCGGCGAATACCGCAGCCGCACCAAGGGCTGATCGCCCCTGATTGCGGTCAGGCTATTCCGGCACCAGCCATTCGCAGCGCGTGCCGCCTTTGCCTTCCGCTGACAACGCCCGCCATAGCCAGTCGAGCAGCGGCGGCGCCTCCCGGTCCAGTCCAAACGGCGGATTGACCACGATCATGCCGCTGCCGCGGATGTGTTCGGTAAAGTCTTCAGGGTGAACCGTCAATTCCAGTTGCAGCGTTTTCGGCAGTCCCATGGCCTGCAGGCTGCGGGCGAACGCCTGCATGGCAGCCGGTGCCATCAGCGGATACCAGACTGCAATCATGCCGGTAGCGAAGCGGGCCTGCGCATCCTTGACGGCACGCGACACGCGGCCGAATTCGTCGGCCTGATCGAACGAGGCGTCGATGAAGGTCAGTCCACGCCGCTCCTGCGGCGGGAGCAGCATTTTCAGTGCGGCGAAACCGTCCTGGTTATGAATGGCCGTGTGGTGCACGCCGGCACATACGATTCTTAA